>DASSGE010000865.1:0-2333 GCA_035693605.1 Binatia bacterium | reverse complement strand
GATGCGGTCGCTCAAGACCCGCGTGCCGCCGGTGACCGCCGAGCGATCGCCGCCCGCTTCGCGAATCACCGGGGCGGACTCGCCGGTGATCGCCGACTCGTCGACGCTGGCGATACCTTGGACCACTTCGCCATCGCCCGGGATGACGTCGCCGGTCTCACAGATAACCTGATCGCCGACGCAAAGCTCGGAGGCCGCGACCTTGCTCTCTTTGCCATCGCGCCATAAGCGCGCCTGGGTGGCCACGCGCATTTTGCGCAGCGCCTCCGCCTGAGCTTTGCCCCGCCCTTCGGCCAGCGATTCGGCAAAGTTGGCAAACAGCACGGTAAACCACAGCCACAGAACCACTTGCAGACTAAATCCGTTGAAGGTCCAGAATAGATTGATGGTCGTTAAAATCGCCCCGAGATAGACGACGAAGATCACCAAATTTTTCCATTGCTCGCGCGGATGCAGTTTGCGCACGCTATCGAGAGCGGCGTGGCCGATGAGTTCCCGCGAAAATCCGCCGACGGCTTTCATCTTGGCTGCCATGATCAATGATTCTCCGTGATTTACGCCAAACGGCCCTGCAGCATAAGGAAATGTTCCAAGACCGGTCCCAACGTCAGCGCCGGCAAAAACGTCAGACCGCCGACGATCACGATCACACCGATCAAAAGTGCGACAAACGTAACACCGTTGGTCGGAAAGGTGCCGGGCGACGGCGGCGCGGTTTTTTTTACCGCCATGCTGCCGGCGATCCCCAAGGCCGGGACAATCACGCCGAATCTGCCGACCAGCATCGCCAGACCCAAGCCGAGATTGTAAAAATCGGTATCGGCATTGAGCCCGGCAAAGGCGCTGCCGTTGTTGCCCGAGGCAGAAGTCCAGGCGTAGAGCATCTCGGAGAATCCATGCGGGCCGCTGTTGGCGCGGCTCGCCAGCGCATCCGGCAGGAGACAAGACAGCGCCGTGCCGCAAAGAATCATCGCCGACGGCAAAATCACCGCGATCACGGCCCAAACCACTTCGCGCTGCTCGATTTTTTTGCCGAGGTATTCCGGACTCCGGCCGACCATCAGACCGGCGATGAAGACCGTCAGGATGACAAACATCAACATGCCGTAGAGCCCGGCGCCGACGCCGCCGAAGACCACCTCGCCGAGCATGATGTTGAACATCTGCACTAAGCTCGCCAACGGCGCCATGCTCGAATGCATCGCATTGACCGAGCCGTTGGACGCGGCGGTGGTCGCCACTGACCAGAGCACGCTGGCGGTGACGCCGAAACGCAATTCTTTGCCTTCGAAGTTGCTCACCACACCGAGCGCGCTATTGGGCTGATGCTCCGCCCAGAGCGCGATTGCCAATCCCGTCAGAAACAGCACGGCCATGGCCGTGAACAAACACCAGCCGTGCTGCAAGCTCCCGGTGATTTTGCCGTAGGAGTACGTGAGCGCGGCGGGGATCAGCAAGATCGCGACCAATTCCAAAAAGTTGGTCAGCGCCGTGGGATTCTCAAAAGGGTGGGCACTGTTGACGCCGAAGAAACCTCCGCCATTGGTCCCCAGCTGCTTGATCGCAATCTGCGATGCCGCGGGCCCCAAGGGGATCGCTTGCTGAGACCCTTCCAACGTCGTTGCCGTGACGTACGCTGAGAATGACTGGACCACGCCTTGGGCGACTAAAGCGATCGCCAGCAGCAGCGCTAACGGCAAAAGGACATGCACCGTGGCTCTGGTGATATCCGTCCAGAAGTTGCCGATTCCCGCAGAGGAGTTTTCACCCAGCCCGCGCGCTAACGCCAAGAAGACGGCGATGCCGGTGGCGGCACTGAGAAAGTTTTGCACCGTCAAGCCAAGCAACTGCGCGAAGTAACTCAGGGTGGCTTCGCCGGCATAGGCCTGCCAGTTGGTGTTGGTCATGAAGCTCGCCGCCGTGTTGAAAGCCAGCGGCCAGGCAACATCCGGCAAGGCGGCAGGATCTAAGGGCAAGCGAGACTGAATTATTTGCAGAGCGAAGACCGCCAGGAATCCCAAAATGTTAAATAGGACCAGCGCGGCCAGATACTCTTGCCAAGCCATCGATCGTTGGGGATCGACGCCACCGAGGCGGTACATTAGTTTCTCGACCGGCACGACAAGCGGCGAGAGCCAATGTCTTTCGCCCGCAAAAACCCGCGCCATCCAACCGCCAAGCAAGGGAGTTGCGATCGCAAGCACCGAAAAAAAATTGAAGATGAATAACCAATCGTTGCCAGTCATCGATCATTAGTCTTTGGATAACCAGCGCTAGGACCGGCTCGGCACCACCAGCACCGGGCATGGCGCGAGCTTGACCACGCTCGCGGC
>DASSGE010000864.1:0-3484 GCA_035693605.1 Binatia bacterium | reverse complement strand
TTCTCCCGAACGTTCGGCCACTCTCACGCTCGAGGAGGTCAGCGAGCTGATATCTCCGGCCGCGATTTGACTTCTTTCCGCTAGCTTTCTAACTTCACTGGCAACCACCGCAAAACCCTTTCCATGTTCGCCGGCGCGTGCTGCTTCGATGGCGGCATTGAGAGCTAATAGATTGGTCTGATAGGCAATCTCCTCGACAATGGAAATTTTCTCGGCGATGGTTTTCATGGCATTGACCGATTCGCTGACAGACTTACTGCTTTCGGCAATGTCTTTAGATCCCTTCAAAGCCATTTGTTCCATTTGCCGCGAGTTCTCCGCGTTCTGTGTGATCGAAGCGTTCATCTCCTCAAGGCTCGCCGTGGTTTCTTCGACTGCCGCGGCGTGTTCGCTGGTCGACTGCGTTAGATTCTGCGCCGAGGCGGCGATTTCTCTGGAAGCTTCCGATAGAGAGTCGGCGGTGCTGATCACCCATTCAATGGACTCGTGGAGATTGTCGGCAAAAGTGTTGTAAGCGCGGGCAACTTCGCCGAGCTCGTCGCCTCGATCGACGGCTTTAACCCATCTGAGTAGACCCGATTGACCGTGATTGTGATTGTTGAAACGGTCAGCAAAATTCAGCAGCGGCCGGGCTATGCTATCCGACAAATACCAAGCGGCCGAACAGTTTAGGATTGTAAAGCCCACGCCAACTCCGAGTAGGACGGTGAAACTTGCGCCCTGCACGGCCAACGCGCCGCACACCGCGTAGCCGAGCGCGAAAATAGCGGAAAGCAAGTAGAACTTTTTCCTGATCGTAAGCTGTCTTTGGATCATGCGTAACATCGCGACTACTCCCTCTGCGTATTGACTTGCCGACTCTGTGCCTCGGGACCGTTCCCTGGTGTGTCGTTCCGAGCGACGGCCCCCCTCGAACTAGTGATTGTGTCCAAATCGTGCCGCAACGGTGCGGGCTTATTAGAGAGCCCGCACCGGGCTCGGTTCGGCAGCGCCGACGGTCGTAGCCGTCGTTGCCAGATCGTCAGCGCTCAAAACTTTCTCGATGTCGAGCACTAAGACGAACTTGTCGCCGCATTTTCCCATGCCGCGCAGATAGTCGACGCGGACACGGGTGCCGAAGGCTGGCGCCGGCAAAACATTGTCGTCCGGCATACTGATCACTTGGCTGACGGAGTCGGCGATAACTCCCATGACAGTGCGGCTGTCGTTGTAATTGGTCTCGACGATTACAATGCAGGTGCGTTCGGTCACTTGACTGGCCGTTAAACCGAATTTAATGCCAAGATCGACGACAGGGACAACATTGCCGCGTAAATTGATTACGCCGCGGATCGACGGCGGCGTGTGCGGTACTTTGGTCAGGGTCCCATAGGTGATGATTTCTCTGACTTGTAATATGCCCACGGCGTATTCTTCGCCGGCTAATCGAAAAGTCAGATACTGCGTCTGATCGAGGTGATTTTCTTGTTCGTTCATTCTCGTCCCGCCGATAGTAAAACAGGCACTATTGGTATTGTATGGAATTGAACTCACTTCGGGCGACGTCGCCATTACGGTCAGTCAATTCGCTGCCGCGTTTGCCGTTGCCTGGGGAACCAAGCAGCTCGCACATCAAGGCGGAAATATCGAGGATTAGTGCCACTCTGCCATTGCCCATAATCGCCGAACCGGCGATGCCGGGAAGTTTTCTAAATTGATCGCCGAGGGATTTGATCACAGTTTGGCGGGCTCCCTGGAGCGAATCCACAGCCAAGCCGGCTTTGACGCCGTCAAGTTCGACGATCACGATGTTTTCGCGATCGGGCCGCGGACTAGTGAGTTCAAACCAGTTGCGCAGGCGAACGTAGGGCAACGGCTCGCCGCGCAGATTGATGACGCCCTGGGGTCGATTGTGCGAGCGTTCGCTGACCGGCATCTCGAGGCATTCGCTAACCGCATGCAATGGCAGTATGTATGTATCGTCACCGAGGCCGACGCCGAAACCTTCGATGATCGCCAAGGTCAATGGCAAGCGAATGGTGATCGTCGTGCCCTTGCCTCGCTCGCTGTCAACGCCCACCGAGCCGCGCAGCGCTTCAATATTGCGTCGTACGACATCCATACCGACGCCGCGGCCTGACAAATCCGTGACTGCGTCGGCGGTGGAAAATCCAGGTTCAAAAATCATTCGATAAAGGTCTTGGTCGGCAAGTAAATCCGGCTCGGCAACGTTGCCAAATATTTTCGCTTGTTCAATTATTTTATTGCGCTCGAGTCCAGTGCCGTCATCGCTCACTTGGATGACAATATTGGCGCCCTCATGAAAGGCTTTTAGCGAAATGGTCCCACTAGGATCTTTGCCGCGCGCCTTGCGCGTCTCAGGATGTTCGATGCCGTGATCGAGCGCGTTGCGAATCATATGTGTGAGTGGATCTTTGAGATGTTCGATGACACTGACGTCGACCTCGACGTCTTCACCCTCCAAGATGAGCAGGGCGCATTTGCCGAGATTATGGGCGACATCACGGACGATGCGGCTATAGTGGCGGAATGTCGGGCCCACTGGCACCATGCGTACCTTGATGATATTTTCCTGAAGTTCGAGGCAAAGTCGTTCGACTTGGTCCTGGGCTTCAAGCGCTTCCGTTTTTTCATTGTCCGTTTGTTCGATGGCTTGCCGTAGCCGGCTTTGCGCGATCGCGATCTCGCCGGCCAGGTTAAGCATCCGATCGAGCTTTGTAGTATCGACCCGGATCGTTGCGATGCTCGCCATCCAGGCGGTGGCGTCAGCCCGGCGGTCGCCGAAGGTGCGGGGCGCCGTATCGATGGGTTGGCGACTATCCACCATAAAAGTTTCGTCTGAACCATCGCTTGCAAGTTGCTTCAATAACTCAATCTGCTCCGGTTGCAGATCCTCCTCGCCGGCGATCGCTGCGGATACCATTTGACGCATCGCGTCAAGGGAAAGGAGCAAGAGAGTGATACGGGCTTGAGTAATCGATAATGTGCGCTTGCGAAAACGTTGCAGCATCTCTTCGAATGCGTGAGCGAAGCCGGCAAGTTTAGGATAACCCAGGCTTGCGGAGTTGCCCTTCAGGGTGTGAGCGCCGCGAAAGATTGCTTCGAGGAGCTTGTCGTCATGCGGTTTTGTTTCCAGTGCAACCAGGGCTTCCTCCATCTTGGCAAAATGCTCTTCACACTCAGCCATGAAGGTTTGTAGGATCGCTTTGAAATCGAATTCCATCAACGTATTACAGAGGTTTTATCCACGCTGCGCCGTCGTCGGTCTGAAAGATTAACTTCCGGCCGCGTTGGCCGCCGACGTCGTGACCCACCAGAGGGATTGACTCGGACTCGAGCAGATGTCGAGCGACTTCAACATTTTTCATACCGAGGTGGTGTTGCCGCTGGCGAAAAGCTTCAAGCACACAGGCTCCGCCAAAAAGTTTGCCCAACAAATTACGTTTGTGACTGCCCAGTTGACTTAGCTGGGCGAGCAATTCTT
>DASSGE010000863.1:0-2665 GCA_035693605.1 Binatia bacterium | reverse complement strand
CCATATCGCCTCGGCATTTTCTATTTCCAGTACCCTGGCGGTTTTTCTCAAGCCATTATCGAGCGATCTGGGCATTTCCCGCGGCGTGTTTTCACTCATCCGATCAGGGGAAATTGTCATCGGCGCGGCGGCGGCGCCCGTGGTCGGCACACTCATGGATCGCTACGGCGGACGCTGGCTGATGGCGGCCGGCGGTTTGATTTCCGGCGCCGGCTTTATTTGCCTCGGCCAAGCGCAGGGATTCATCCAGTTCATGCTGGTGCGTTGGCTGCTCATCAGCCCCGGCGATTCGCTCATGGGCTCCATGGTGGTGAATGTGTCGATCTCACGCTGGTTCGTGCGCCTGCGCGGCCGCGCCCTGGCGATCGCCGGCATGGGCCATGGCCTGGCAAAAGTTTGCATGCCGGTGGCGGCGGCGACCTTGATGCTTTATGTCGGCTGGCGCGGCGCCTGGGTGGTCTTCGGCGTTTTCGCCTTGCTGCTGGTGGTCGCGCCAGCCTTACTGTTCATGCGCCGCTCTCCGGAAGAAATGGGATTGCTGCCTGACGGCGGCCCTGTGGAGTCGCAAGCAAAAGTCTCAACGCCAAAAAAGCCCCGCCACGCCAAGCGCACCGGCGCCGACAATGTCGAGTGGAGCCGGGGCGAAGCGCTGCGCACGCCGGTTTTCTGGCTCATCGCCACCACCTTCGGCGTCGCCCAGATCGGCGTCACCGGGCTCAATCTCCATGTATTTTCTTATGTCACCGATCAAGGCCATCCAACCCTGGTGGCCGCGTCGGTGATGAGCATCATCGCGGTCATGCAGCTCAGCACGCCGATCGTCTGGGGCACGCTCGCTGACCGCATGGATAACGGCATCCTCAATATGGCCAAATGCGCGTTCCAAGGCGCCGGCCTGTTGGTGGCGCTGTTACTGCCTGGAATGGCGCCGCTTTATATCGGCTTTTTTATCTACGGCATCGGCATGGGCGGCACCGCGGTCCTGGCGGAAACCATTTGGGCCGACTTTTTCGGCCGCGTCTCGTTGGGAAAAATTCGCGGCATGGGCTCGCTGGTGACCAGCATTTTCTCCGCCTGCGGTCCGCCGTTCTTCGGACTGCTCTTCGACCGCACCCAGAGCTACTACCTGTCCTTCAGCATCTTCATTGGCATGCTGTTCACCTCCGCCGTGCTCAGCCTCTGCCTCCGGCCGCCGACTAAACAATAGTTTGCGGTCAAAAAACGTTAAACCGATTCCGCGCGCACATTTCACCTGTCACTCTGGCACCGCCCCTTCCCTAGGACGAAAAAGCCGCTAATCTGCTCATCATCAGCGCTGGAGCGCGCCAACAAGGAGCCGCCATGAAGATAAATTCCAATGACTTTCGCGTACGCGAGGGCAAGAACGTCGACCTGAAGAAGTGGCCCACTGAGGTCAAGCCCTACTACGAATCGAAAAAGCATTTCAAACAGATTCTGCGCGAGCGCGTCGATAAATTGAGCGATCTGCAAGGGATCCTCTATGCGTCGGACAGTTACTCGGTGTTGTTGATCTTCCAGGCGATGGACGCCGCCGGCAAGGACAGCGCAATCAAACATGTGATGTCCGGTGTCAATCCCCAAGGCTGCCAAGTCTATAGTTTCAAACATCCGAGCCACCAAGAATTGGACCATGACTTCCTGTGGCGCACGACCCAGTGCCTGCCTGAGCGCGGCCGCATCGGCATTTTCAACCGGTCATACTACGAGGAGGTATTGATTGTTCGGGTTCACCCGGAATTGCTCCACAGCCAACGGATTCCCGATGGAGTGCAGGACGAAAAAGACATTTGGCAAAACCGCTACCACTCGATCCGCGATCTGGAAACGCACTTGCATCGCAACGGCACCCGGATCATCAAGTTTTTTCTCCATTTGTCCAAAGAGGAACAGCGCAAGCGCTTCCTCGCCCGCATCGATGAGCCCGATAAAAATTGGAAATTCAGCATGGCCGATATGCAAGAACGAGAACTGTGGGGCGATTATATGAAAGCGTACGAGGCCTGTCTCGGCGCTACCAGCACGCGCCAAGCGCCCTGGTACGTCGTGCCGGCCGACAACAAGGAAAATGCCCGCCTAATCATTTCACAGATCATCCTGGATACCCTCCAGGAGCTGGAAATGGATTACCCCAAACTGAGCGAAGACAAGAAGAAGGAGTTGCGTACGATCCGCAAACAGCTGGCGAAGTGATTTACCGGCCGCTTCAATGCTCCGGCGCCTGTAATGGATTCAGCTTGCGGTTCCTCTTTGCTCATTGACGCTGCCGTCGAGAACAATTCCGCGCGCCGCCAAAATCGGCCTTGCCCGCCTCGCGCAGCCGAGGCAACGGGCGCGCGAAGACGATTCCGGCGACGGCGCAAAAGCCGCCGCCGATCGCCATTACTAACCGTGCTCCGATTCCCGGAGATCGAGATGAATAGCGGCGCTGCCGTTTGCGGCATCAACGCCTGATCCGCAGCCGATCGGATTTGGTTCAGCGGCTTGAGAAATCGCGCCCTCTTTAGTTCTTTTTTTCATCACTTAGAATGAATGTTGGCAAGTTCAGCTCGGGACCGCCCGTCGTTTAGGAGATCCACCGCTGAGCCGCAACATCATGGAGAAAATACCAAGGAATGGACGTGGCTAAAGACGCTCGCCCTCGGCG
>DASSGE010000862.1:0-7549 GCA_035693605.1 Binatia bacterium | reverse complement strand
ATTTTCATGCTTGAAGCATTTATCAGTGGATTTTGGCAGACGGTCGCGTGGCCGGCATTCGGCTACATGCTCATCGGCATCGCTATCGGCTTTTTTGTCGGCTTGCTACCGGGTATCGGCGGACTGTCGACATTGGCGTTGATGTTGCCTTTTTCCTACTCGATCAAAGAACCCATCTCGGCTTTTGCATTCTTGCTCGGCATGCTTGCGGTCACCGGCACCACGGGAGATCTAACTTCGATTCTTTTTGGGATCCCCGGGGAGGGATCCTCAGCGGCCTTGATACTCGATGGTTACCCGATGTCAAAAAACGGCGAAGCCGGCCGCGCTTTGGGCGCCGCCATCACTGCCTCGGTGCTCGGCTCAGTGATCGGCGCGTTTTCGCTCGCGCTATCGATCCCGATCATGCGTCCGCTCGTGTTACTGTTCGGCTCGCCGGAACTGTTTATCATCGCGATCATGGGCATCACCTTTATCGGCACCTTGGCCGGTCCATCGCTGATCAAGGGCTTACTCGCGGGCGGTATCGGCTTGATGCTGGCGTCGATCGGCGTAGACCCGCAGACGGGGTCGCTACGATACACCTTCGGAACACTTTATCTATGGGACCGCCTCGATTTGATTCCGGTTGTCGTTGGCATGTTCGCGATCCCGGAAATTGTCGATCTCGCCGTCCGAGGCACCAGCATCGCCAGTGGTGGTCAGCAGAAACTCACCGGCGTGATGGAGGGCGTCAAAGACGCGTTCCGCCATTTTTGGCTGGTGGTGCGCTGTAGCTTGATCGGTGTCTATTTCGGTGTTCTGCCGGTACTCGGCGCCAACGTTGCCCAATGGATTTCCTATGCCCACGCGGTGCAAGGCCTCAAGGACAAATCGCGCGCCGGCAAAGGCGCCGTCGAAGGCCTTCTCGGTCCCGGTGCGGCGAATAACTCCACTCGCGGCGGCGATCTGATTCCAACTATCGCCTTCGGCATACCCGGCAGCGGTGCCATGGCGTTATTACTAGGCGCGATGTTGATCGTTGGTTTGAATCCCGGCCCGGAGATGTTGAAGTCTCGTCTCGACGTCACATTCTCGATGGTTTGGGTACTGATCCTCGCCAACCTGATTGTTGCCGCGCTATGCTTCATGATTTTGAACCACTTGGCGGCATTGACGTTTATTCGCGGTTCCGTGTTGATTCCGTTTCTATTATTTTTGGTGTTTATCGGCTCGTTCACCGCCAACAACGACCTTGCCGACATTATCGTTACGCTGCTCTTTGGCGTGATCGGATATTGCATGGTCAAATTCGGTTGGCCGCGGCCGCCGCTCATACTCGGCCTGACCCTCGGGAAAATCGCCGAGAATTACCTCTGGATCTCCACCGCCGCTTACGGCGCCAAATGGCTGCTGTTTCCGACTGTCATGGGACTGATTGCCCTAACCGTATTCACGGTCGCCTATCCAACGATCAAGGAACGCCTTGGCAAGGCCAAGTACGAACGTCCCGAGGACGCGGTGTAGAAGTTTCATTCCACGATTTGATTTGAAATCGATTGAACCGTAGTGGCTGGCGTCTGGAGTTTCGCAGAACTCAGGCGCCAGTGCTTTTTTCGCCACCGTCATTAGACCAAAACAACCGCGCGACTCTAGCTAGACGCCAAATCCAATTGAGCGGTTGACAGACCACTAATTTCAGTGGGATAAGCAATGCATCTATCTGAGAGATCCAAGGAGGACACCCGACTATGGCTCATGATGTAGTCATCAAGAACGGCAACGTTATCGACGGTAGCGGCAGCCCGGCTTTCCAAGCGGACGTCGCCATCGATGGCGACAAAATTACCGCCATCGGTAAAAATCTCGGCGCTGGCAAGAAGGAGATCGATGCCAAAGGGCATGTGGTCGCGCCCGGTTTTATCGATTCGCACACCCATATGGACGCCTTCGTGGTCCAGTATCCCAACGGCAATCCGGTGGTGAACTACGGCGTCACCAGCATCGTCATCGGTGATTGCGGCGCCTCCTGCGCGCCGGTGCCGCCCAAGGCCGAGCCGCGCAAAGTGTTGGTCGAATACCTGCGCCGCGTGCTCGACAAGTATGTCGACGACAAGGATTGGCGCTGGAATACTTTCGGCGAATATTTGAACTATCTTGAAGGCAAGATCGCCATCAACTGTTTACCGCTCATGCCGCACTCCCCGGTCCGGCTAACCGTCATGGGCGAGGCCGCCTACCAGCGCGCTGCCAATCCCGAAGAATTAAACGCCATGAAGGCGATGGTTCGCGAAGGCATGGAGTTAGGCGCCATCGGATTCTCCACCAGCCCGCGCGGCGGCCCGGCGATCCACGCCGGCACTCCGAGCACCTTTGCCGAGCATGAAGAGATCATCGAGCTCGCCAATGTCGCGGCTGAATACAAGGGCTGTTTTCAGTTCAACGGCTTCCAGATGGTCCTGCAGCCGGAGTCCGGCGTGCCCGAGATGCTGACCAAAATCAAGACGCTGCAGATCGGCAACGAGTTCCGTGTCCGGCCCGGCCAAAAAGATATGGGCATGCAGTCGATTCGCTATATGGAAGAAGCCCAGAAGCGCGGCCAGGATATTTATGGCGTGGTGATCCCGTATCAACACATTCGCCGTTTCAATCTGGATGACTGCTTCCTCTTCAACGGCCTGCCGACCTGGGAAGCGATTAAGAACTCCAGCGATTTGAAAGCCAAGTTGAGCGACAAAGAAACCCGCCGCAAAATCGAACAAGAGCGCATCGCCTGTCAGGGCAAGCTCGAGTTTCCCGAATGGCATGGCTGGGACCGCGTCGTATTCGAACATTTAGAAAAGCCCGAACTCAAGAAACTCGAGCAAAAAAACATGGCGGAAGTGGCCCGCCTCACCGAGAAACAACCGGTGGACGCCTTCTTCGACACCTGGATCGAAGACAACTTCAACTCGCAGATTCTCTACCATGGTCTCGCCAACGCGCATCCCGAACTGCTCGCCGAGATGATCAAGTCCGACACCAGCTTGATCGGCACCGACGTCGGCGCCCATCTCGATCGCTTCTTCTGGCATGGCGCGCCGACTAAAATCTTAGGCTACTGGCGCCGCGAGAAACATCTCATGAGCCTCGAACAGGCGGTGCACAAATTGACCGGCTATCCGGCGAAAAAACTGCGCCTCAACCGCGGCCTCGTCAGAGAAGGTCTGCCCGCCGACGTGACGGTCTTCGATGCCGACAAAATCGACGATCTGGTCAGCAAAAAACTTCCCGACATGGTCGATGCTCAGGAAGTGCAGCGGCACCCGCCCGGAATGAAAGCCGTACTTGTTAACGGCACCACCGTCGTCGAAGACGGCCACTGTCTCGACGCTTTCCCCGGCAAGGTGCGCCGTCAGCAACTCTGCTTGAACTAAAAATTGTAACCGACAGTTGTACCGTCCCTTCTCCTCGCCCTCTCCCATTGCGGGAGAGGGTCGGGGTGAGGGATTTTTAATTTTATCTTTAGAAGGATTACGAGAACCATGAAATCCTGTGCCATCGACGTTCATCACCATTATGTGCCCGAGAGTTTACTGGAAGAGGCCAAAAAACGCGGCCAACACCTTGGCGTTACCTTGACAGAAAAAGACGGCAATCGCTCGCTCTCTTTCGCCGGCGGGCCGCCGTTTCAATTGCACCCGGAATTGCCGGCCATCGAACAGCGGCTCAAGATGATGGAAGAATCCCGGCTCGCCATGGCAGCGCTGGAAGCGCACACGGCGACTTTAGGATACCGGCTCACCGGTGAGCAAGGCGAAAACTGGTGCAATGTCTACAACGACGGCATCGCCGAGTTGGTAAAAAAATATCCCGATCGTTTCGTCGGCATGGCCTCGGTGCCGCTGCAAGATCCGCCACGTGCCGCGAAGGTGTTGGAACGCGCCGTGCGCGATTTAAACTTTCGTGGCGGTTATATCGGCACCAACGTCAATGGCAACTACTATAATAGCGAAGAATTCGATCCATTCTGGGCTAAAGCCCAGGAGCTTGACGTCATGGTGGTCATGCATCCCGAAGATGTCGCCGGTTCTGAAAAGATGAATCCCTTCGGATTAAAATTGATCTGCGGCAACCCCGCCGACAGCGCGCTGTGCTTCGGCATGATGACTTACAGCGGCGTCTTCGATCGTTTCCCCAATCTCAAACTTTGCATCCTCCACGGTGGCGGCTTTTTTCCCTATCATCTTGGTCGCTTCGACCAGGGTTGGGAGGTGCGTGCCGGCGCTCGCGCCGCCAAGGCGAAGATGGCGCCGAGCGCTTATTTAAAAAACATCTACTACGACAATATGATCTATCGCTTGGACACGATCAAATATCTGATCGGTCTGGGCGGCATCGACCACATCATGGTCGGCACCGACTACCCCTACGATCTCGGTGATTGGAATGCAGCCAAGAAAGTCGAACAACTCGATATTTCCGAAGCCGATAAGATGCTCATGTTGGAGGGCAATGCCAAAAAGCTTCTGCGGATCAAATAGCGACAACTCGTATCTCGAAAACACAGGGCAGGCGTGGGAGTCACGTCTGCCCTGTTTCGTTTCGCCGTGTCGCACGCGAACTCACTGTCACTATTACGGCACGAAGAGAAGTTCGGAATTTATTTCAGCGAAAACTTTTGTCCTTCGGGCCTCCTGCGAAAATACACAAGCAGGGGTCGATCGGGGCGACGAATTGGCACGAAGATTCGGTCATACCGGCGAAAGCCGGTATCCATCCCCTTCCCCCCAGTGATGCCGACGGTCTCGACACGACGAGTAAAGGATATGACGCCGTGGAGAATTCCATACAATTTCAGTCTATGTTGGCGAGCGTAAGTAATTCAGGAGTTGAACAAGCCTTAACGTGAGACTAAAGTACCGCGAAATTTGCTATCCACTCCAGCGGTGCGCGCGAAGCCTTCGATAACCGCGCCCTCGACTTTGCCGGTGTATTGCGTTCCGCCGGCGGCAAACGCGATCTGATCGCCACGCAGTCTGCCGCTGATCGGCACGCTCCCGCTGCCGTTTGTTAACGTACCGGAAAAGCTTTGGTAGCTCTGCTTGATGGCAAGCTCACCATTGGGCAGCTTCCACCGGCCGGCAACTTTTGCCGGCACGATCCACATGCGACCCGAGCAAAACTTTGTGCAGTTATCCGGCGCGGAAAAACTCTGGTCGGGATTCCAGTCGCCGATGGCAAAGGTATTGGCGACAACGCGGGCACCTGGCTTGAGAGCGAGAAGTTTGGGGCGCAGGCGGATATTCATTTCCGGGGTGAGAAATAATACCACCACGGTTGCTTTCGAAAAGTCCGCTTCGAAAACATCCCCACGCTCGAATGTCGCGCGCTCGCTGACCCGCTCCTTGACCGCCAAGCTCTTCGACAGCTCGACCAGATCGCCGTTGTACTCGATGCCGTGCGCACGCGCGCCGCGCTTTGCCGCGGCAATGACGTTGCGACCGTCGCCGGAGCCGAGATCGACCACATAGTCTTGCTGGGTTACTCCGGCGACATCGAGCATTTTCTGCACCATCGCCTCTGGATTAGCGACCCAGACGACGTCTTTGCCGAGCTGCCCTGATTTGGGCTGAAAAGTTTCACCGGCGCGGGCCAGTGAACCGCCCGCAACGATCACGATAAATGCGCCGGCACGGAGCTGAACTAACCATCCGCGATTACCCATCATCGATGCTCGACTCCCGCAACCGTTTACTTGACCCGCATCGCCGTCCAGGTGCCGCCAGAGCTCAGTGTTCCCTCCATGCTGCTACCGCTTACCTGACCGGCATAAACAACTCCGCCGGCATTGAACAGAATCTGATCGCCTTTGAGTTTGCCGTTAGCAATCGGCGTAATCTCGTTGCCGCTTTTCAGCGTACCCGTAATAAACTGATAGCTCTGCTGCAGAGTCAGTTCGCCTTGTGGCAACTTCCATGTCCCGCCGACTTTGGCAGGAACGATCCATAAAAGCGCTGTGCACCAATTGATGCATTCTGACTCGATATTGTCGCTGCCATCCTCACGCCATTCGCCCATGGCGAATGTATTGGACACGATACGCGTGCCCGGTTTCAGGTCGAGAAGCTTCGGACGCAGCTTTAGATTGATCTGCGGCAAAAGAAACATGGTAATCACCGAGGCCTTGGAAAAGTCGCTCTCGTAAAGATCTTCCGTGGCGAATGTCGCCCGGTCGCCGACTCCTGCGGCGGCGGCGTTACGCTTGGACAGCTCGACCATCTCCGGATTGTACTCGATGCCATGCGCGAGAGCGCCGCGCTTGGCCGCCAAGATCACCGTCCGGCCATCACCTGAACCGAGATCGATGACGAAATCGTTCGCAGTTACGTTGGCCAGGTTGAGCATTTTCTCGACCAATTCGTCGGGTGTCGGCACCCACACCACATCTTTTCCCGGCTGACCGACGCGCGGTTCAAACCCACGCGCCGGCTGCGCGCTGGCCGAAGACGGCGCTACTAATGCAGCGGTGATAAGGAAAGCCAGCTGCCACGCCACAATTATTTTTCGCACCCGCATGTTCGTATCCTAGTTTTGCCGCACGCCATCTTGAACCGGCTATAGCTCAGCTAGGAATCCTTTCTTACTCCGTCACCCCGGCGAAAACCGGGGTCCATCCCCATATCCTTAACCTGGATACCGTTCTTCAACGGTATGACGGACGCCGTCCGTCACCTGGATGCCGGATTTTCACCGGCATGACGGATCTAATTTTAAATCCGAGATGTGAATTAGCCTCCGCCTTTGAACCTCTGTCCCAATGACCAAAATTCTGTCATCCCGAGCACAGCGAGGGATCTCTTCCTTCAGCCACATTGGAATAAGAGATTCCTCGGCTGCGCCTCGGAATGACAGACGACACAGTGTATATGCGCGCTGTGTCTTGGGTGACTACTTCCCCGCGCGCGTCGCCTTCCAACTGCTGCCGGGTTTGGACGAACCTTCAATGGAATTACCGCTAACGCGTCCGGAGTATTCGGTTCCACCAGCGCTGAAGGTAATTTGATCGCCGTTGAGTTTGCCCTTGGCGATCGCTGTGGTGTTATTGCCTGACTTCAACGTGCCGGTAACCACCTGATAGGTCTGTTTCAGCGCCAGTTCGCCCTGAGGCATCCGCCAGGTGCCTTCGACCTTGGCCGGCACGATCCACAGATGCGCCGTGCAGTAAGAAGCACACCCATCCTTAACCGTGGCGGTTTCATCAGCGCTCCAATCACCCATGGTGAAGGTGTTGGAAACGATGCGCGTCCCCGGTTTTAAATTGAGAATCTTCGGGCGCAGCCGAATGTTGATATCTGGCAATAAGAACATCGTGATAACCTGCGCTTGGGAGAGATCGCTCTCGAACAGATCGGCTTTAACAAAGCTGGCTTTGTCGCTGACGCCCTCTTTGGCGGCATTGCGTTTGGATAGTTCGACCATCTCGGGATTATATTCGATGCCGAGGGCTTTGGCGCCGCGCTTGGCCGCCGTGATCACCGTGCGCCCATCGCCGGAGCCAAGATCGATGACATAATCTTTCGCCGTCACC
>DASSGE010000861.1:0-4097 GCA_035693605.1 Binatia bacterium | reverse complement strand
GGTCGCCGACGTCAATGGCGATGGCTTGCAAGATTTGGTTACATCGATGCCGTTCACGGATCAGATTCTTTTGACCTTCGGCAAGGGTGACGGCACCTTTCAGCCTCAGCCCGTTCCCCCGAGTTATCCGGTCGGCACGTTACCCCTGTCCATAACGGCCGGTGATCTCAACGGCGACGGGGTTCCCGATTTAATCATCGGGAACTTCAGTTCGAATGACATCGCGTTTCTCGCAGGTAGCGGTAACGGAACGCTCCAGCCTCAACAGCGCATCGCTGTGGGCACCAATCCCTGGGCGGTCGCGGTCGGCGATCTCAACGGCGACGGATTCCGTGATGTGGTAGCGGCGAATAATGGCTCGAACAACCTTTCGTTGCTTCTCGGCAACGGCAACGGAACATTCCAACCTCAGCAGTTCATTGCAGTCGGTAGCGGGCCTAGGGCAGTGGCGATTGCCGATCTGAACGGCGATGGGTTTCGCGACATTGTGGCAGCTAACGGCTCCTCCAACAATGTCTCGGTTCTTCTAGGCAACGGTAATAGCACATTTCAGCCTGAGCAACTCTTTTCCGTCGGCAGCGGTCCACAAGCAATCACGGTTTTTGACGTAAATGCCGATGGTTTCACCGACATCGTGACGGCCAACAGTAACGCCGGTACCGTTTCAGTGTTGCTGGGAAACGGCAACGGTACCTTTCAAGTGCAGCAGAGCTTTGCGACCGGTTCTTTTGGTCCCAACTCGGTCGCCGTGGCCGATGTCAATGCAGATGGTTTTGCTGACATCGCGGTAGCTCTAAATTCTTCCAAGGTTTCCCTGCTGCTCGGAAACGGCAACGGTACTTTTCAGCTTGCGCGGCAGTTCGACGCCGGCTTAGGTTCCAATTCTGTCGCGCTTGCCGATGTCAACAGTGACGGCGCCATCGATATCATCACGGCAAATCGCTCGGCTAACAATTTTTCGGTAATGCTCGGCAACGGTGCCGGCAATTTCCAGTCGCAGCAACGATTCGTTGCCGGCAACCAGCCTAGTGCTTTAACCTTGGTTGATATGAACGGCGACGGCAAGCTCGACGTCGTAACCGCTAATCGGAGCGGTAACGATGTATCGGTCATACTCCATCGATGAGGGTCTAAGTTACAGCTTGGGCCAAGGCAATTAAATGCGCGCGGGTTTATTCCGCTGCATTTTCCTTCGCGTGACCGTGAACCTTTGGCCGCTCAATGGGAGTTCGAGTTTTGCAGGAACCAGAATACGAGCATCGTGCCGCCAGGCGTTAAACGCCGTGCAATGCCGACTAAGTATCACCCTTGGAACATCATACGGGCTGAAGTCCCAGCATTGGGAAACGTCGCGGCAATTTCTCTTGTAAAAATTAATCATTTACTTGGCTAAACTCTCGCGTCTCGAGAAAAATCTCGAAGCGGTTGGTCACTGGACAGTCGTATCTCAATGGTACAGCACTTGCTCTCGGTGGAAATATAACGGGTGCCGAGCAGAGGCGCAGAATCAAAAAGGGTCACCGTTCATATCGATACAGAGAAGGTTTTTGTGTATTCCGCTCGGAGACGGTGGACGATCCGGCGAGTGCCAAAAGACTTCACGAGCGTGAAGCGAAATCGCGTGAGCAGAGAGGAGAATCATGACTAGAGCACCAGTCACATATCGAGTCGAATTTTACGATGGCTCTCTCAGTGACAAAGCGATTGTTAACGATTATGAACCCGCCGAGGCGCCCTATTCGTTTTCCGTGGGTGACTTCGTCGATCCGTTCGGCTGGGGCGGGAAAAATCAACTGGCGCCAACGGAGCATTATGAGATCATCGCTATCGAACACCAATTGAGCTTCGTCGATATACCGGACGCCGAGGCTATCCAACACAACATCGCCATCTCACTCAAGGCCGTTCCGCGCGTCATCGTGTGAGCACGCAGGGCTGCTGACATCCTCGTGCGGGCTGACGTCAAAAAGGAAAACTATCGGCACTTCGTTGACAATTCGCTGATCGCAAGTTAAAAATTCGTATACCTTTTAATCCGATCCTGTGAGGTCGGCAAAGGGCAAAATGACGCAACTTAACAGACAAAATTTCCGCGCTCTAAGACCCACTCGGTAATGCCGTGCGGGTCTTTTTTTATGGCTAAAGAAGATAACAGCCTCCTTGATCGCGATGACATCAGCCGGATGCTTAGCCGGATGGCGCACGAGATTGTCGAACAGGCGAGTAGCACGGAGGAGTTGGTTTTAATCGGAATTCGTTCGCGCGGCGTGCATTTGGCAAGGCGGATTGCGCGAAAAATCGGCGCTATCGCCGACAACCATCCGGCGGTCGGGGTGATCGACGTGACGCCCTACCGCGACGACATGTCGCAGGAGCAGCTGATCGCGGCGGTGGGCGCGTTCGAGATGCAGGTGGCGGTCGATGACCGGACCGTGGTGCTGATCGACGACGTTATTTTCCGCGGCCGGACGATTCGCGCCGCGATGGAGGCCGTGGAGCGCTTGGGACGCCCGCGGCGAATCCTGGTGGCTGCGTTGATCGATCGCGGCGCTCGCGAGCTGCCGATCCGCGCTGACATTGTCGGCAAGAATATCGGTGTTTTAGATGGCCAAAGGGTTAATGTATTGCTCGACGAAGCCGATGGCGTCGATCAAGTAATTGTTTGCGAGTGGCAGGGGAGAAATCGGACGGATTTCCCGCAGAGTAAATAATGCCGCTGCAGCGCAACCGAAATCCGGAATATCTCGTGCAAAAGCGCCGATGGCCGCAGAGGTCGGAGAATTGTCAGTGAAATTATCACAGCTCTTGTCTTTCCGCGTTTGCGGAATAATTCTCCGAATTTCCGTTGTCAATTTTATTCCGTAGCACGGCCAAATTTGTAGCGACGAACCATGCGCAGTCTGATTTCCATTGCTGACCTGACCAACGATGAGATCGAAGAGATCTTTGCGCTGGCCGACGGCGCCGACAAGCTGCGCGCCGACAGTGTCGGCGCCGGTCAGATTATGGCGACGTTGTTCTACGAACCGAGCACGCGCACCCGGCTCTCTTTCGAGTCGGCGATGCAGCGGCTTGGCGGTTCGGTAATCTCCTGTTCGGACATGAAGGCTTCGTCGACGGCTAAAGGGGAGACCGTCGCCGACACCGCCAAGGTCGTATCGAGCTACGCCGATATCTTGGTCGTGCGTCACAACTGGGACGGCGCGGTACAGGCAATGGCGGAGCATGCCGACGTGCCGGTGATCAATGCCGGAGACGGCGGTCACGAGCATCCGACGCAGACCTTGTGCGACCTTTACACCTTGCGCCAGGAAAAGGGCGATCTCAAAGGCCTCACGGTGGTGGTGTGCGGCGATCTCAAGAACGGCCGGACGATCCATTCTTTGGTCTATGCCCTGGCACGTTTTGGCGCCAACGTCGTAACGCTAGCAGCCCATGGCATGGAGCTGCCGCAGTACGTCATTGAAGGGCTGGAACGCGAGTACGGCTATGGTTTCTCGCCCGTGGCGTCGGGCGATCTGAACGCCGTGGTTACTGAAACCGATGCTTTGTATATGACGCCCAAGCAGCCGCATCAGTTGGCGCTTTACACACAAGTGGATAAGGTTATTCGATCTCAGCTGAGCACTCTGGCTACCGGGCTGCGCTACGACGCTTTTTACATGACGCGCAAACAAAAAGAGCGGATGAAAGACGGCGCTGATAACCGTGGTTATCCGACCATCGGGCCGGAGTTTCTCAAGGAAAAGCGCTTTCAGGACACGGTCGTGATGCATCCGCTGCCGCGCGTCGACGAGCTTTCGCCCGAGCTCGACAAGGACCGGCGCGGTATCTATTTCAAACAAGCCGCATACGGCGTGCCGGTGCGCATGGCGCTGTTGGAGTTTCTCTTCCGCAGCAATCGAGCGCAGCAACCGGCGCGGAACAAAGAAGCGCGTTCTTATCGTAGTCCCGAGCCCATCGGTCCCAAGTGCCACAACGCCAACTGTGTTACGATTAAGGAGCCGGCATCGACCGACCGACGTTTCCGAGTTTATTTTGCTGATCATATCGGCGCGCTGATTCTTGGATGCGATTATTGCGATCACCGATTCAAG
>DASSGE010000860.1:0-2249 GCA_035693605.1 Binatia bacterium | reverse complement strand
GAGTGTGGAGCCATGAAAAACCCGTTCAAGAGTTCAAGGGTTCAAAAGTTCAATTGGATTGTGTTTGGCGTTCTTTCTCTGATCCTTGAACCCTTGAACTTTTTGAACCTTGAACCGGCGTCTGCCCAGACCCCGTTCTATCAAGGCAAGACCATCCGCATCATCGTGCCGTTCGCCGCCGGCGGCGGCTACGACATTTACTCGCGCATCATGGGCCGGCATATGGGCAAGTATATTCCCGGCAATCCGGTCTTTGTCGTCGACAACATGACCGGCGCCGGCGGTTTGATCGGCATCAACCATGCCTACAAAGTCGCCAAACCCGATGGCCTGACCATGGCGACCCCCATCGGCACTATGTTCGTCGACCAATTGATCGGCAAACCGGGCATTGAGTTCGACGGCAGAACGTTCGAGTACATCGGCGCGCCGGCGCAAGACACCCAGCTTCTGATCGTCCACAAACGCACTGGTTTGAAGAGCGTTGAGCAATGGTTGGCGCATCCGACGCCGGTGAAATTCGGCAGCACCGGCCCCGGCTCGGCCAATGAATCGATCCCGAAAATTGCCAAGGAAGCTTTGAACCTGCCGCTGCAAGTGGTCTCCGGCTACAAGGGCAGTTCGGTGATTCGCCTCGCGTTCAACAGCGGCGAAGTCGACGGGGTGGCGAATGCGTGGGAGTCGATGGTCTCGACCTGGCCGCAAGAGACGCAAAACGGCGACGCCGTGGTCCTCTTGCAAGCCGCCGGCAAGCGCCATCCCGACCTGGCCAACGTGCCGCTGGTGATCGATTTTGCGAAAACCGATATGGCGAAAAAGCTCGTGCGCGGGGTGATCAACAACTTCGGCGCCACCGCCCGGCCCTACGTCGTCACTCCGGGCACGCCGAAAGCCCGCATCGAGATCTTGCGCAAGGCTTTTATGGATACGATGAAAGATCCCGAGTTCGCAGCCGAACTGAAGAAGGCCAAGCTCGATCTGAACCCGCTCGACGGCGCGACGCTGGAACGCAACGTCCAGGAACTCTTCGCCCTCGACCAGTCGCTGATCCCGAAGCTAAGTGAAATTCTCAAATGACCCTCCCTTATTTACGGTTTATGAAGAACACCACGCTCGTTTCCAACGAAACATAACGCCTGTTAAAACCGCAAGGAGATTGAAATGACGCAGCGAAAATCGCGATCTCAGCGCATGGTGAAAATCGCTCTTGCGGTTATTGCTCTAACATGGGCCGCCCCTGCCGGCGCGCAAACCGCGTATTACAAGGGCAAGACCATTACGATGGTGCAAGGCCGGGCGCCGGGAGGACAGGGCGACATCCGCGTACGGGCGCTCCTGCCGATTCTCCAGAAAAACCTACCCGGCAACCCTACCATCGTCAGCGAATACATGGACGGCGGCGGCGGACGCAAAGCGGCCAATCATTTGTTCCGAGTGGCGCGCCCCGATGGTTTTATCATCGGCAACATCGGCGAGGGCTTTGTGTCGAGCGCCGTGCTCGGCGAAAGCGGCGTGCAATACGACATCGATAAGTTTATTTACCTCGGTGCCGGCAGTTCGCAGACCAATTACGTTTTTTATACAAGGAGCCAGTTGGGCTTGAACAGCATCGAGAAACTCCGCGCAGCCGCGGGAATTCGGGTCGGCGGCCAGACCGTCGGCCACAGCATATATTTCGTCGGCCGCTTGTTCGCTTGGTTGATGGATCTCAAACAACCGAGATTCATACCGGGTTACTCCGGTCCCGACCTTGATGCCGCGTTGCTCCAAGGCGAAATCGACGCGCGCGCCTCGGTGCCGGACGATATCACGCGCCGCGGCGAATGGTTGGACAAGGGGCTGGTCGACTGGCAGGCATTGTTCGAAATCCCCCGCGGCTATCGCGTCCAGCACCCGGCTTTCAGCAAGATTCCCTCGTTGGACACTTTTGCGAAAAGCGATCGCGCCAGGAAGATTCTCGTTATGGCGCGGAACTTCAGACTGATCGGTGTGCCCTATATCCTGCCACCCGGCAGTCCGCCGGAAGCGGTAGAGATTCTCAAAGCCGCGTTCCGAAAAAGCCTCAACGACCCGGAGTTTCACGCTAACATGAAGAAGCTCACTGGCGGCGCCGCCGCTCCTCTGATGCCGGAGGAACAGGAAAGAGCCATTAGAGAAATCCCCCGTGAACCGGAAACTGTCGACTCTTATAAGAAGATCGCCGGACCGGATCCGCTTCCGCCGCTGTGATCGGACTTGTTATTCGCGGC
>DASSGE010000859.1:0-4499 GCA_035693605.1 Binatia bacterium | reverse complement strand
CGAGAAATGGTTTGCGCGCGTTAGTCGAGGTAATCAGGATATCAACATCCTTCGCCGCATCTTCGTAAGAGTCCACGGGAAAGATCTCGACTCCGACCCTGGCGCTGATATCCTTGGCGAATTTTTCCCGATTGGCTTTGGTCGGGCTGTAAACCTTGATGCGCTTGACGCGCCGTGCTTCGCACACGGCTAGCACTTGCGTGCCGGCCTGCCAGCCCGAACCGATTAAACCGACCGTTTCGGCGTCGGTCCGGGCCAGGTATTTGGTCGAGACGCCGTTAGCGCCGCCGACGCGGAAGCGCTGCAGGACGCCGTCGTTCATCACCGCCAGCAATTCCCCGTTGGCCGAGCTGAAGAGCAATATGATACCCATCCAGCGCTGCCCCGGCAGCATCGGCAATTTTTCCCGGCGCATGCCCCCGCCCGTGTCGCGCCAGGCGACGATGTCCGAGGAAAAGCGCAGCGCCGCTGTGCCAAAATGTGGACTCGCGCCGCACATACTTTTCAAATAGTGCGCCATCGGCCCCTCGGCGTTCTGCGCCGCAGCCGTCGGACTATGGACGTCGGAACGGGGCGCGGTGATTGCCGCCCCCTGCCCCATTTCACGATAGAGAATCTCCAACGCCTCCATCGTGTCCTTCATCGTGATAACCTGATCGACGTCATCGTTGTTAAGGAATAAGGGCATGAAGGCCTCGTGTTCGTGACTCATGATCGTGAATGAAGTTCGGATTTACCGAACACCAAGCACGAACAAGATCACGGCGGTTAATCCCTGATATCTTGCAAGAACCACTCGGTCGGCAGCTCACGGCCGAGCCCGCGTTCTTTCGCGAATTCGTAAACTTTTCCGGCCACGGCGAAAAACTGCGCGCCCTGGATATTGCCGCGCTCGGAGTAGCTTATCTGTTTATCCGAAGTTCGCCCTGGTTTAGCGCCGCTAAGAATTTCCGAGAAAAATACCGCGCGATCTTCGGCGATAACACCATGGCCGCGATGGCCAGCGCGTTTCGTCTGAAAGCCGGCGTTGTCCTTGGGCTTAGCGGCATAAGTAAGATACTCATCGGCGAGTCCGAACTCGGGCAGTCCCCAAGGTGCCGGTGCAGTGCCCAGGCGCAAAGAGACATCGATGCGCTTCAAAGTATCGTCGTCCGGCTTGCCGCCGACACAAGTCACATGAGTCCCCTCTTCGAGCCATTTGCCAATGACGATGGGCACGGCGGAGTCGGTGCAGCCCGCGACGATGTGCGCGCCTTTGTAAACGTCTCGCGGGTTGTCCGTCGGCACGACCTCGAGTTCGTAGTCGGCGCTGATTTCTCGTGCATAGGCTTCGCGGTTGGCTTTGGTCGGACTGTAAACTTGAATTTTTTTGAGATTGGGGCGCGCCTGTAAAAACGACTCGACATGAGAGCGCGCCATGCCGCCCGAACCGATCATACCCACAACGGTGGCGTCTGCCCGCGCCATATATTTGGCGCCGATGCCCGAGTCGGCGCCGACCCGCATATGTTGCAAGTAGCCATCGTTGATCATCGCCAAAGGCTCGCCGTTCTCGATGCTGATCAACAAAATCAACCCGCAAAAATTACCCGGGCGAACGCAATATTTTTCCTGAGTAATCGCTCCTTGGTACTCCTGCTCATAGATGACGTCGGATTTCATCCTAATGGCGAAGTAGCCCGACATGGAGCCGCCTTCCATGGTCCCCCACTGATAGATCTTGTCCGGATCGCTGGTCGGAATCTGGATATCGATGCGCGGGCGGCAGACCGCTTCCTGGCGCGCCAACTCTCGGTAGGCTTGGTCCAGCGCATTCATGGTCAGCTCCATCGTCAGCACTTGCTTGACATCGTCGTTATTGAGAAAAAGCATTTAGCTCCTATTCGAATTAGAATCTCTTGCGACCATTATTTTTCACCGCTACGAGTCGAAGGTTTTCCAGGATTTTAGGCGGCCGACCTGGTGGTCTTCGCGGTGCACATCGCGACTCGCTAAGGAACGCGGCCCCACAACTTGGTAAAAAAGCCCTCGTCGATTAGCTCTTGTACCAGGCTGTTATCGTAGAATTGCGCCGGCTTGGCCAGCTTTGCCTTAGCATTGGTGCGCGCGATCTCTTCGAGAGTCACCTGAAATCCGGCAGGCTTTACCAACGGCACCTTTTCCATGAACTCATAACCGTACTTTAGCGTGGCCTCCAGAATTTTCGGATCTTGGACTTTGGTGTACTTTTGAAAGATCCTCAACGTATCTTCTTTGCGCGTGTAGAGAAAATGCATCGAGCGCGCATAGGCGCGCAAAAATGCTTTAGCCTGTGGACGATGTTCCTTAATGAAGCGTTTGGTACTGGTGATGCTCAGGTGGACGAACGGAATCTCGTCCTTGACCATGTTGGCGAGTAAGCGCGCGCCTTGCTGCTCAGCGACTGCGGCCATCGGCTGCGACATTGCGGCCGCAGCTATGAGTTTTTTCGACAGCGCCGCGGCAATCTCCGGCTGGCCGCCGATCTGAACGAATGCGACATCCTTATTGGCTTCGATGCCATGCTTGGAGAGAAACATGCGCGTGCCGAAATCTGATGCCGCGCCGAAGCGGGAGATTCCCACCGATTTTCCTTTGAGGTCGGCAATGGTTTTTATTTCCGGAGTGGCCATCATGTAAAACGGCACGATGTTGACGACCGCGCCCATCGAAACCAAGTCGCCGCCAGCCAAACCCGAATCGGCTACGACCTGGCTGTTCTGGGCACTGATCGCGACATCGCCGGCTAATGTCGCCTTTGCCGCAGTCGGCGAACTCAGAATAAAAATCGTATCGACATCCAAGCCTTCTTGTTTGTAGAACCCGGCTTCCGGCATGATCCAAAAAGGCGAGTTGAACGCACTCACCGAAGTCCAGGCGATGACAAGTTTTTGCGCCGCCACCGGAGCATCGCACAAAACCAGCATCAATACGGCGGCGGCGCATACTCGGATCAAAGCACTGAAACAATCATGGAATCTGTTCACGGCATCTTCCCCCATAATTTGACAAAGAAGCCTTCATCAATCAGTTCCTGGACCAAACTGTTGTCGTAAAACTGATCCGGCTTGGCGGTCTTTGCTTTGGGATTTTTCTTGGCGATATCGTCGAGGGTGACTTGGAACCCGGCCGGCTTCACCAGCGGCACCTTTTCGATGAAGTCGTAGCCGTAGGTCAAACTGCCATCGAGCATACCCTGATCTTTAATCTTGGTATATTTGGCGATAATCGCTTTAGCGTCGTCTTTTTTCGTGTGCATGAAGTGCACGGCGCGGCCATAGGCCCTCAAGTAGGCTTTGGCCTGGGAGCGCCGTTCGCGGATGAATTTACGCGTAGTGGTCACGCCGACATGGAGGAACGGAATATTTTCTTTCGCCAAATTCGCCAACTGGTGCGCCCCGCCCTGCTGTGCGACATACGCCATCGGTTGAGAAAAAGCCGATGCTTGCACGGTGCGCTTGCCCATCGCCGCAGCGATCTCCGGCAGCCCGCCGAGTTGGATCAACGGCACGTCCTTCACCGGCTCCAAGCCGTATTTGGTCAAAAACATCCTCATGCCGACATCCCCGGACGAGCCGAAGCGTGTCACCCCGACGGTCTTGCCCTTCAGATCCGCGATGGTTTTGATCTCGGGCGTCGCCATGATGTAAAACGCGACGACGTTGGTGATGCCGCCCATGGCCACGAGATCGCCGCCCTGCAGTCCGACATCGGCGATCACCTGTCCGTTGGCGGGCGAGATCATCACTTCGCCGGCGAGCGTCGCCTGCGCCACCGTCGAGGAGCTGGGTATGTAAACCAATTCGGTGTCGAGCCCTTCGTGCTTAGCGAAGCCAGCGTCTTGGATGATCCAAAAGGGCGCATTGAGCGTGCTGATCGACGAGTAAGCTTGCACGAACTTTTGCGCCTGCACTGAGCTGGCGGAAATCACAAAAGCTATCGTGGTTATGATCTTGGCGATTGTATGCGTCATATCTGTCCAATCCTTTTAACCTTAAGCTAGCAGTCGTACCGGCAGGCCTGGAAACTGTCAAGCCGGTTAAATTATCGGTGGTTCGTTCTATTGCAAGATCTGTCTCCCCGTTGGCATCACGGCGATTCTAGTTTTGCCACTTCGGGAAAAGCGAGGAGTCTCTTCGATGCACTTGCCGTGTTACGAAACTCCGCCACCGGTAAACTCGCTTGCAAGCTAAATACGACTATCCTATGGTCCAGCTGAAAGCAGACACTCTATGAGCATAACAAACAAAGCAGCCATCGTTGGCATCGGCGACACGCCGACGGATCGCTTGGGATCGAAGCCCGGCGAACCGCGCAAGTCGAGTGCGGAATATTTGGCTTGGGCCATGCATCTCGCGTTCGAAGACGCTGGCTTGAGCCTCAAAGATTTTCAGGGACAAGGACTCGGCGTGACGATCCCGACCGCCTATCCGCAACCGTTCTGGCCCGAAGAAGTAAGTGAGATCCTCGGCATCACTCCT
>DASSGE010000858.1:0-6280 GCA_035693605.1 Binatia bacterium | reverse complement strand
TAGCCCAATTCTTTTGCCACTTCGGTCGCTGGGCGATCGTCGGCGACTTCATTGAAATTAACTTTACGGTCGGTGAAGCGGCCCTGGGCCTGAAGCGAGCGCACCAGGTTGTCGATGCCGGCGCGATTGGGAACGCCGGTCGGATTCAAAGTTGTTTGGAAGGCATCGTAGGTGTCGGCCGCCCCCTGACTGTCCATTTTCAACAGCCGCATGATTAACTCGACGGTCTTAGGTTTAGATTTGCGCACTTCGTCCTTGGCGACTTGCAGGGCGCGGATGACCCGCCGGACTTCGGCGGGCCGCTCTTGCACGGTTTTCACCATGGCAGTCAGACCACCGCCGGGCATCTCGACCATAGCGCCGACATCCATGAGCTTGTTAAATCCCTTCTTGGCCGCGGCGAAAATGTGCGGCGGCGACATCAGCGCGGCGTCGACGAAACCGGATTCGAGTGAGTAAAGAATTTGAATTTGCTGGCCCGGAATGGCGACCATCGTATAGTCCTTCGGGTTAAAGCCGGACCGCTCCAGTGCAATCGACAAGGCTACATGGTTGGTGCCGCCGACGCCGCCGGACAGCGCAATCTTTTTTCCCTTGAGATCTTGCAGCGTCTTGAACTGCGGCGCCGCTTGTATCCAGTAGGAGATCCGGTCGGAGGAAAACCAGATGGCTCGGGACTGCAACCCCGTAAGGGTGGCCGCCACCGATGCCGGCCCGACGCCGGCGACATAATCGATGTCGCCCTGGGCCATGGCCGCGGCGCCCAGAGGCGGACTCATGACGATGATTTCAACGTCGAGTCCATTGGCTCTGAACGTTCCCCAGTCGCGCGCGGCCAACAGCGGCAGCGCGGTGATGGTCAGACCGGCATTTGAGATTCTAACTTTTGCGCGCTTTTCTTGGCTCAATGCTGGAAAAGCGTTGAGAGCGATCAAGACTAGTGAAAGTAAAAGTTTCCAAGCCATTTTTCGCGATGGTGATCGATTCATACAGTCCTGTTGCCCTCACCTAGCCCTCTCCTAGAGGGAGGGGAAGATTTTCGAGAAGTCCGTTGGAATCGCTTATGGAATCTTGTAGCCCATCTCTTTGGCTACTTCGATCGCGAGGCGGTCGTCGGCGATTTCGTAAAAACCAACCTTGCGATCGACGTGACGGCCTTGAGACTGCACCGACTTGACCAAGATATCCATGCCGATGCGTGTCGGAACGCCGGTGGGACTGAGAGTGGTGAGGAATTGATCGTAGGTTTCGCTGGCGGCTTCACGGTCCATTTTAAGCAGCTTGACGACCAAGTCCAAACTTCTCGTCTTGGACTTGCGAATTTCTTCCTTGGCCATCTGCAGGGAGCGGATAACTCGCTTGGTTTCCGCCGGCCGTTCTTGGATGGTCTTGGCCAAGGTCGTGAGACCACCGCCCGGCATTTCCACCAGGGCGCCGACGTCAAGTACTTTATTGAAGCCTTTTTTCTGCGCACCTAGAGTTACCGGCGGCGATAGTACCGCGGCATCGACGTAGCCGGACTCCAGGGAAATCAGTTGTTGAATTTGTTGGCCGGCGATGGAGACTAGGACGAAATCTTTGGGATTGGCGCCGACTTTTTCCAACGCCATGTTAAAGGCGACATGCACAGTGCCACCAAGGCCGGTAACCGCAACCTTTTTACCTTTGAGATTCTCGACGGTCTTGAACTGCGGTTTGGCCATCAGCCAGTAGGAGATACGTTCCGTGGAAAACCAAATGGCCCGGGTGGCAAAGCCGCTCATGGTCGCGTTGACCGATGCCGGGCCGACGCCGGCCTGATAATCAATGTCGCCTTGCGTGAGCGCCGCCGGCACCAGCGCCGACTGCATCAAGATCACTTCCATGTCCAAGTTGTTGGCATTGAAGATGCCCCACTCTTTGGCCGCCAGTAGCGGCAGCGCGGTAATCGTGAAGCCGGCGTTGGTAATGCGCGTTTTGCGCCGTTCCTGGCTCGCGCCGTTGGTTGCCAAGAACGTGATGACGCAGAGACTAATGGCCAGCTTTAAGATGGGTTTCCGCATGGTGATTTTCTACGGCTAGACGCCGTGAATTGCAATCACAGAGCGCAAGGACCAGTGCCGCCAGGGCAGCGGTTCTGCCGGCAAATATCGAGGGTATCGGCGCCATGCCGCTTGCTTGACAACATTTTGGTTACTTGAAAGGATCGCCGAATTGCCGGCGGTAAAACCGCCTGGACTGAGCGAATTTGCCGCGATGAACGACTCCATCAAAAATAAAATCGACCCGATCACTTTGGAAGTCATCCGCCACGGCATCATTTCGATCTGCGATCAGATCGACGCCAACATGACACGCACGGCATTCAGCCCTTACATATACGAATACAAAGATTACGCCGTCGGCTTTGTCAGTGCCGAAGGCGATCTTCTCGCGCAATCGACTGGCGGCATGCCGGTGTTTGTCGCCGACTCAGTGGGCATGGCGGTGCGTGACGGCTTGGCAGTCTACGGCCGGGAAAATATTCACAAGGGTGATGTCATCGTCTGCAACCACGCCGCAGTTCAGGGTCAGCATCTCAACAACACTGTGATGTACACGCCGGTGTTCGCCGGTCCCAAGGGCGACGACTTGATCGGCTTCTTTGCCGTCAACTGCCACTGGATCGACATCGGCGGTTCGGCCATCGGCTCGGTGTCCTATTCTTCCACCGATATTTTCATGGAAGGCTTGCAGCTGCGCTCGATCAAGATTTGGTCCAGGGGTGAGCCGATCGAAGAAGTCTTCCGCATCATCGAGAACAACACGCGTTTCCCCTTGGAACTATTGGGCGACATCGAAGCGCAGCTCGGCGGCTGCCTACTTGGCCGCGATCTGACTCAAGCGATGGGCGACAAGTACAGCCCGAAGATTTTTCTCGGTGCTCTCGCGGTAATCCTCGATCAATGCGAAGCGGCGACCCGGGAAAAGATTCGCGCCATTGCGGACGGCGTCTACCAGCACGAAGCATTTCTCGACAACGACGGTGTGCGCGATGAAAAGATCCCGATCCGCGTCAAGGTTATCGTCGCCGGCGATGAATTAACCGTGGATTTTTCCGAGATGTCGGAACAAGTCAAAGGCTGCGTCAACTCCGGTTTTTACGGCGGCGGCCGGACTTGCGTGCGGGTGGCGTTCAAATATTTGATCGCCACCGACGAACCGGCCAACGAAGGCACTTTTCGACCGGTCAAAATGATTTTGCCCGAGGGCAAGCTGATCAGCGCCGAAGCGACCGCGGCGATGGGCCTGTACAGCATTCCTTTCCCGACCGTGATCGATTGCATCATCAAAGCTTTGGAGCCCGCGCTGCCCGAGCGTGTCACCGGCGCCCACTTCGGCACGTTTTCATCTCTCAGCTTCGGCGGCCGGCGCATCGATACCGGCGCGTTTTTCAAAGCCAACGACAGCGGCCATGGCGGTTGGGGCGCCTGCGCGACGCACGACGGCGCCGGGCCGTTTCGCACCATGGCTCATGGCGACACGCGGCTGATTCCGATCGAGCTGCAAGAGTCCATGTATCCGATTCGCGTCGAAGAATTTCGCCTGCGCCAGGATTCCGGCGGCGCCGGCCGCTGGCGCGGCGGTCTCGGCTTCGACAAGCAATATTTCCTGCTGGCGCCTTGCGAGCTGTGGGCCAACTTCGACCGCATCGGCTGCCCGCCCTGGGGTGTTCAAGGGGCCAAGGCCGGCAAATCGGGCCAGGTGCTAATTATCAAAAATGGCCAGCAGGAAGCCGAGTTGCTTTATAAGACTGAGAACTGTCCGCTGCAAGTCGGCGACCGTGTGCGCATGTCGACCGGCGGCGGTGGCGGTTACGGCGATCCGACGACGCGCCCTACGAGTCTCGTCGCGCGCGATGTCATTCGCGGCTTCGTTTCCATTGAAAGCGCGCGCGACGATTACCGCGTTGTCTTCGACGCAAACGGCAATGCGCGCCGAGAATAACAGTTCAAGGTTCAAGGGTTCAATGTTCAAGGTCGGATAGTGTCGAACCGCGAACTCTGGATTGATTGAACTCTTGATGAACCCTTGAACTTTTGAACGGGAGTTATCCTTACAATGAGTTACGCCATCGCCGTCGACATCGGCGGTACTTTTACCGATCTGGTCGCTTTCGACCACGAGACGCAAAAAGTTCTCTACGCCAAGAGCCCGACCACTTACGACAATCTCGTCGAGGGCATTCTTGATTGCTTCAACAAAGCCAAGATTACTCCAGCGCAAGCATCACTGGTCAATCACGGCACCACACTGGTGATCAATTCATTGATTCAGCGCAAGGGTTCGAAGACGGCGTTGGTCACCACCCAGGGTTTTCGCGATATTTTGGAAATCGCCCGCGGCAACCGGCCTGATCCCTTCGATCTGCATTACCAGCGCGACGAGCCCTTGATTCCACGCGAGTTGCGCTTTGAAGTGCCGGAGCGCATTGGCAGCAAGGGCGAAGTTGTCATGCCGCTGGATTTGCCGGCGCTGAAAAAACTCGGCGGGGAACTTAAATCCCTCGGCGCCGAGTCGGTGGCGATTTTTTTCATTAACTCGTAAATCAATACGGTCCATGAAGAAGCCGCCTGTGCGACGTTGAAAGAATTACTGCCCGACGTTTACGTTACCTACAGTACTGATTTGACGCGCGAGTGGTACGAGTACGAGCGTTGCTCCACTGCGGCCGCCAACGCCTATGTCGGGCCGCAGGTGAGCACTTACATTCGTCGCCTAGACAACGATCTTAAAAAGCAAGGCTTCCCCGGGACGTTGTTCATGATGGGTTCCAACGGCGGTTTGCTGTCCGCCGAACGCACCTGCCGCCAGCCGATCGGTTTGGTCGAGTCCGGTCCCATCGGCGGTTGCATCGGCGCCGGCGCCTACGCGGAAAAACTCGGTTTCAAAAATCTCGTGGCCTTCGACATGGGCGGCACCACGGCGAAATGCGCGCTGGTCGAGAACGGCCGCTACTCGGTCAACTCGCTTTACTACGCCAACGGCTATGTCAAAGGGTTCCCGATTAAATCCGCTGTCATCGATATCGTCGAGGTCGGCTCCGGCGGTGGCTCGATCGCCTGGCTCGATTCGCAAAAGCGATTGCATGTCGGACCGCAAAGCGCCGGTTCGACGCCAGGCCCGGTTTGTTACGGCCGCGGCGGCACCGAGCCTACCGTAACCGACGCCAATCTCGTTCTCGGGCGGCTCAACCCCGCCAACTTTCTCGGCGGCGAGATGCAGCTCGATATTGCCGCGTCCAAGCTCGCCGTCAGCGAGCGCATCGCCGTGCCGCTCGGTTACGGCGGCGATGACGGCACGACGCAGATGGCCGACGGGATTATTTCCATCGCTACCGTGATCATGGCCGGAGCGATTCGGAAAATCTCTGTCGAGCATGGCCTCGATCCGCGTGATTTTATATTGTTCAGCTATGGCGGCGGCGGCCCGCTGCACTCTTGCGCGCTCGCTCATGAATTGTCGATTCCGATCGTAGTCATTCCGCCCGAGCCGGGAAATTTTTCCGCCATAGGCATGCTGCTCGCCGATGCGCGCATCGACACCTCGAAGACTTTCGTTGGCATTCTCAACGACAAATCGGTCCCGGAAATGGCGCAGCTCTATTATTCCATGGAGCAAGAAGCGGCTCGGGCGTTGGCCAAAGAGTTCGGCACCAGCGAAGTGTTTTTCGAACACCACGCCGAGATGCGCTATCGCGGCCAGCGTCATAATATAAAAGTGCCGGTGTCGGGATTGAAGAACGCCGAAGCAATCCGTGCTGCTTTTGAACGCGATTACAAGCGGCGCTACGGTCATGCCGACGCCAAAGCGCCGGCGGAATTTCAAGCGCTGCATTTGTCGGCTTTCGCCAAGCTCAAACAACCGGATGTCGCGAGATTGCCGCGCGCGGCGACTAAGTCTACCGGCGCGCAAACGCGCCGTGTCTACATCGGCAACGCCGGCGGCTGGATCGATGCGCAGATTCATCAGCGCGACGCTTTAGCGCCGGGATTCAAGGCTGCCGGCCCGGCGGTGATCGAAGAGTATGGTTCAACCACCATCGTCTGGCCTGGAGATCGTTTCGAAGTCGGTGAATTGCATGAGATCCGGATTTACTGCGCGGGAAACTGACAATTGCTCGACGGATTAGCGCTGTATGGTTTCGCACTGGCGCTTTCCCCCAATTCCAGCACCTTCGTCCTCGACGGGGAAAGGGCGTAAGATTGGGATGGGAGCGGCAAGAATGATTTTTCGAGCCCATTATGAATGATAGCTCTCC
>DASSGE010000857.1:0-4334 GCA_035693605.1 Binatia bacterium | reverse complement strand
CATCCTGTATTCTTTGAATCCAATCCCCCATGTAAGATTCTCTCACGCGATAACGTGGCGGGTCAGGCAGGACTCGAACCTGCAACAACCGGATTTGGAGTCCGGCGCTCTACCAATTGGAGCTACTGACCCCTGTATCCTCGTTAAACTTTAACCTCGCGATGCAGGGTGTGTGACCGACAAGAAGCACAAAACTTCTTGAGCGCCAGTTTCTCCGTGGTTGTTTTCCGGTTCTTCGATGAAGTGTAGTTCTTCCGTTTACACTTATCACAGGCAAAACCTACCAACTCGCGCATGACTGTTTCCTCCTACCAGCATTGGGTTATTGAAGGATCTTAGTGACTACACCGGCACCGACAGTACGCCCACCTTCGCGAATAGCGAATTTTAAACCTTGATCCATGGCAACGGGAGTAATTAGCTCAATCTCGACGTTGATATTGTCACCCGGCATAACCATTTCCGTGCCTTCCGGCAATTTGACCACCCCGGTAACATCAGTCGTTCGAAAATAGAATTGCGGACGATAGCCATTGAAGAACGGCGTGTGACGGCCGCCCTCTTCCTTGGTTAAGACGTAAGCTTCGGCGTTAAATTTTGTATGCGGCGTGATGCTGCCTGGCTTGGCTAAAACCTGACCGCGCTCGACTTCCTCGCGCTTGGTACCGCGCAAAAGCACGCCGATATTATCGCCAGCTCGACCCTCGTCGAGCAGCTTTCGGAACATTTCGACGCCAGTAGCGACTGTCTTTTGTGTCGGTTTGAAACCAACGATTTCAATCTCTTCGCCGACCTTAATTATGCCGCGCTCAACCCGGCCGGTGACTACTGTGCCGCGGCCACTGATGGTAAAAACGTCTTCGACCGGCATAATGAAGGGTTTATCGATTTCGCGTTCAGGCTCCTGAACGAACGAGTCAACGGCTTCCATCAGCTTCAAGATCGCGCCCTCACCCATTTCGGAGGTATCGCCTTCCAGAGCCTTGAGCGCGCTGCCAATGACGATCGGTGTGTCATCGCCGGGAAACTTATATTTGGAAAGTAGCTCGCGAACTTCAAGCTCGACCAGCTCCAACAGCTCCTTGTCATCGACCATATCGGCCTTATTTAAGAAGACGACAATGGCAGGAACGCCGACTTGGCGTGCCAGGAGGATATGCTCTCGGGTTTGCGGCATAGGACCATCGGCGGCGGAAACCACCAAAATCGCGCCATCCATTTGCGCCGCACCAGTGATCATGTTCTTTACATAGTCGGCATGTCCAGGGCAATCCACGTGAGCGTAGTGGCGCTTGTCGGTCTCATACTCGACATGGGCAATGTTGATGGTAACGCCGCGTTCTCTTTCCTCGGGCGCCTTGTCGATCTGATCATAGGCTAAGAAAGTGGCTCTACCTGACTTCGCCAGGACCTTGGTAATCGCCGCGGTCAGAGTTGTCTTACCATGGTCTACATGACCGATCGTACCAATGTTCAAATGTGGTTTCTTACGCTCAAATTTTGCTTTGCTCATCGCGTCCTCCTAATTGATTTCCAAATCATCACCCTTAACGTTTCAACTAATGAACGACTCTCCCCAATGTCGCGACTGAAAGGCAAAGCCCAGGAGCGGGATTGAACCGCTGACCTCGTCCTTACCAAGGACGTGCTCTACCGACTGAGCTACCTGGGCATGTCATTGGATGACGCCCAGGCCGTGCGGTGCCCACGATCGGGGCGAGAGATCGGCCTCGCAACAACGTCATCCTGGATAAATACCAATATGGAGCGGGAAACGGGACTCGAACCCGCGACCCCAAGCTTGGAAGGCTTGCGCTCTACCAACTGAGCTATTCCCGCAAAATTGGTGGAGAGGGAAGGATTCGAACCTTCGAAGGCATCGCCGGCAGATTTACAGTCTGCTCCCTTTGGCCACTCGGGAACCTCTCCTCGACTCCACCCAGAAACAAACTCTTCGCCACACCAACCTTCCTCAATGGAGTAGGTGGAGCTGGCGATAGGATTTGAACCTACAACCTGCTGATTACAAATCAGCTGCTCTACCGTTGAGCTACGCCAGCCCATCGCCCTTGGGTTTCTCGCATCAGCGAAAAAATTGCCAATTACCTTGTTTAGGCAGCGGTAAAGATACTTAACTAAACAAATTTTTACAGTTTGTAAGTACGGATCTTTTGTCTAACAGGCAAACCACGACACCAGGGACTTTTCCCCGTTCGTAAACGGGTATTTAAACCATCTTCGATTGGCCATGTCAACAGCGTACCAAGGTTTCGTGCCAATCTAGAGTTCTGACAAAAATTCCCAATACCCAGCCGGCAGTTATTGTCGATTCGAACGCCTCTGACGCACCATTTCGAATAGACAGATTGCGCCAGCAACCCCGACATTTAGTGAAGCGAGTTTTCCCAGCATCGGAATGGATACGAGAAAATCACACTCGGTTAGGTTGACCGGACGCACGCCGGCACCTTCGCTGCCGAGCACGATGGCCAATTTCTCCGGAAAAACGCGATCATATAGACTCTCCTTGGCATCGACTGCCAAGCCGACGGTCCAATAACCTGACTTTTTTATCATCTGCAATGCACGCCGAAGGTTAGTCACTTTGTATATGCTCAAATGGTGCGCCGCGCCAGCTGACGCTTTAACTACTAAGGGTGTCACGTCGACACTTCGATCTTTGGGGATAACGATGTGCCGGACGCCGGCGGCTTCGGCGGTGCGCAACAGAGCGCCAAAATTACGCGGGTCAACGATCCCGTCCAAGAACAACACCCAATCGATAACCTCAGCTTTGGCAATCCGTTGCAGCAAAGTTTCAAATGTCGAATAAGCGTACGCTTCAACGACTGCCACTACGCCTTGGTGGCGCTGTCCTTGACACAGACGGTCCAATTCGCGCGCGGAACGAGTGCTAACCAGCAGTCCCAGCCGCCGCGCTTCAAGTATTAATTCTCGGACTCGCCCGTGGTTGGTACCGTCACCGACGATAACCTCACGAACAATTTTTGGTGCCGCAATCATCGTTTCATGAACTGAGTTGACACCGAAAATGATGTTGGTTGCCATAAATCGCTTCAAATGAGTGCCGGATTTTACAACCTCGAGTACAACAGTTAACATGCCGCAACCGTGAAACGAAAGACGTTAATCAGCTATCTCATTTCCGAAGTCTTGCCGCCATTTCTTCTCGGACTCCTGGCGTTTACCTTTATTTTGCTGATCGGGCGCCTATTGAAGCTGATCGAGCTGGTCATCAGCCGCGGTGTTCCGTTGGTCCAAGTCGGTAAACTTTTAGTGTTGATCATGCCGACGTTCTTGGAAATGACCGTGCCGATGGCGTTTCTACTCGCCATTCTGTTGGGCCTCGGTCGCATGGCCAACGATCAAGAACTGCTAGCAATGAAAGCGTCGGGAATCAGCCCATTACAGATCTTGTGGCCTATCGCCGGGTTGTCGCTGGTAGTTTCGATTTTAACCCTGATTACCACTCTTTATGCGCGGCCAACTGCCAATTCGGCACTCAAGAGAGAACTTTACGCAATCGCTAAATCGAGAGTCGGAACGGCGCTCAAAGAGAAAGTATTCAACGATGACTTTCCCAAGATCCTCATTTACGTGGAAGAAATTATTCCGCCGGGGAATACTGCTCAAGGAATCCTTATTATCGACAAACGAGATCGTGTCCGCGAAGACATCATCCTCGGCAAAGTCGCTCGAATCACCACGGATGACGAATCAAACACTCTAGCACTCAGGCTTTTCGACGGTTCCATCTATGAACGGGAAAAAAATCGCGATGGCTTTAGCCAAACTCGCTTCAATATTTACGATTTCAAGCTCGACCTGGACGAACTGGTCGGCCCGGTGCGGCAAAAGGAAGTCGGACCCAAAGAGTTGTCCTTAGGCGACCTACTGAAATCTATGGAAGAAAAACAGCGGCGCGGCGGCAAATCAATTCCGGAAAGAATGGAATTGCACCAACGCATCGCTTTCGGCTTTATTCCTCTGGTGTTTGGCGTGCTTGGCGTCGCCCTGGCGCTATTGCCACGCGCCTCGAGAGCCAGTCGGTCATGGGGATTCATGCTATGCTTATTCTGGCTGTTGGTGTACTACGCATTACTATCCTTCGGTAAGGCGCTGGGAGACAAGGGACATCTACATCCTATCCCAGCGTTATGGTTACCCAATCTGACCATAGGTTTCATCGCTTTGATTTTCTTCCGCAAGGCGATGCGCGAATCACCGCTGGTGTTGCCGGCGCTTGCGTCGCGTGTCGGTAGGGCCATTTTGCAGCGTGTGAAAAGATAACAAACGAACGAGGGGCGAAGCAC
>DASSGE010000856.1:0-11218 GCA_035693605.1 Binatia bacterium | reverse complement strand
CTGCGCGACGTGCCGATCTTTTGCAGCCCGATGAAGGTAAGCAAGCTGATCACTGTCTGCATCAATCCGAGAACAATGAACACGACCAGCGCCTGCACGGCGAAGTCTGGGACGCCGCCAAAGAGGATCACCGCGATCCCGAGAGTGATCGTCCGCGCACCCAGCGAAACGACGGTGGCGGTCAGCGGCGTCGAATGGCGCAGGCCGAGCCAGCCGTAAACAGCAAATAGGGCGAATGAAATCGACGCCAGCAAAGCGGTCACTTCGGAGCTCATAAATGGCCTTTGCATGTACTAGAGCATTGCCGACCAGTCAAAAGGTTGGGCAAAAAAGAAGTATCTTACCTAGCAGCCGGTTTTTCGTATATAATCCTGCCGAACCCAGTCGAGCCTGACAATTTTCTAAGGAGAACCCATGCGCCGAATCTTTATCGGATTGTTTATTATCGTGCTTTTCACCCTGGCACCCCGCCAGGCGATGGCGCAGGATCAAATACGCGATCTAGTCGTCAAAATTCACGCTGTGCAGCAAGCACCGGATCTGCTCCGGCCGTGGACGAGGAATAGTCCGCAGCAGATAAAAGGCTCGGGGGTTGTGATCGACGGCCGTCGCATCCTTACCAACGCTCATGTGGTGCGATACGCCAGCCAAATCTACGTGCAACCGAATCAATCCGCGAGCCATATACCGGCGCGAATCGAAGCGATTACCGCAGGGATGGATCTGGCGATCTTAAAACTGGACGATGAATCGTTTTTTGATAACCGCGGCGCCCTGCCGTTCGCCCAGGAGTTGCCGCGCGTCAAAGACAGCATTAACGTCTATGGGTATCCGACCGGTGGCACCGAACTGTCGGTTACCCAAGGCATCGTCTCGCGCATCGAATATACCGATTATTATTACCAAGCCACGGGATTGCGCATCCAGGTGGACGCGGCGCTCAACTTCGGCAATAGCGGCGGGCCGGCAGTTTCCGATGGCAAACTGGTTGGGTTGGTATTTAGCCTGATCCAAAACGCGCAGAACATCGGCTATTTGATTCCCGTCGAAGAAATCCAGCATTTTCTCAGCGATATCAAGGACGGCGTTTACAACGGCAAACCTCAAACTCACGATTTGATCCAGACCATCGAAAACGATGCCTTGCGCCAGCGTCTCGGCCTGCCCAAGGGGATTAACGGCGTCATGGTTGCGCAGCCCTATCGCGACAACCCGGATTATCCGCTGAAGGAGTGGGATGTGATCACTAAAATCGGCGACACGCCCATCGACGCCGACGGAAAGGTCTCCATCCGATACGATCTTCGACTTTCAGCCTCCTATTTGGTGCAGAAGTACGCTAAAAATGGCTTGCTGCCGCTGACGGTGTTTCGCAACGGCGATTTGATGTCGGTTAATCTGCCCGTGGGTGCGCAACGGGAATTGGTAATTCCATACTTGTTGGATGCCAATCCGCGCTATTTCATCTTTGGGCCGTTCGTCTTTTCGCAGACGACCCAAGACTACCTCGAACGGCTCGGCAACCAACGGCCTGGTTCGTTCGGCCGCCGGCCCAGCCCATTGATCACCCGGCGACAAGACCGGCCGGCATTCGAAAACGAGGAGCTCGTGGTGGTCGCCTCGCCACTGTTTCCCCATCGGATAACCAAAGGCTATGACGATCCCAATCGCTCGGTTATTAGCGAGATCAACGGCGTTCCGGTGCGCAACTTGCGCCATTTGGTCGAGCTCCTGCGCGACAATCGTGATGAGCAAATCAGCTTCAAATTTGCCTCCTCCGGCGTCTTGACCCATGAGACGATGGTATTCAATCGCAAGGATCTACTGGACGCCACCGGCAAGATCCTCGAAGAAAACGGCATCCGCTACCCCGCCTCGCAGGATCTACGAGCGGTTTGGCAAGCCGCTCCGACGGACAGCAAGTCGGCTCAAGTCGTCTGCTGCGGACTGACGCCGTAATCAGTGGGCCGATAGCTAGCGGCCATCTCAGCACCGCATGCGGCTCATTGTGTAACGAGCGAGGGAAGCATCATGAAAAAACCGTTCGGCGCGTTATTGTTCTTTTCGATTATGATCATTGCCGCCATCGGCATCGCCAATTTCTTGTCGATTACATTTTATGAAAAATCGCTGCTCATCGTGATCAAAGACTTCATCTTTATCCTGACCAAAAAATAGCGCTGCGTTTGGCGCCAAGTTTCGGCAAATTGAGAATTGTCGTTGCTCCGCACTCAGCGGTGTAATAGCATCGCGCCGTTCCCTGGGAGAGAATCGTTATGCGCAAAAGAGTCTTCAACTGGCTGGGCCATGAGTTTATCGAATTGTCCGGGGAGGCCGCGCCTGGGGCCGCCGCCGCCGAAGCAAGCGCGCTTTTTCAACGCTTCGACCGCGAGCTTCATCCGCACGGCTTGTCTCTCGATAACACCGTGCGCAGCCGCCTCTGGGGGCGGGACCGGACGAGCCGCGATGCCGGCAGCACCGAACGGGTCAAAATACTATCCGGCAAGGCGCGCTCGGCCAGCTCCAGCTACATCGCACCGGGTCACTTCGATTCTCCAGCCTCCGTCGCTATTGACCTGCTCGCCATGCGTCCATCGCGCGCGGACCAAACGAAACAAATTGTCGAGTACGATCCGCCCATCGTACCGATACGCTTTCTGGTTTACGACTCGATAGTGGTGCTTTCCGGAGTCACAACCGTGTTACCGACGTTGGCCGAACAGTTCGACAACATCTTGCCACGCATCACCGGCTCCCTCAGCGATGCCGGCAGTTCCTGGGATAAGGTTGCGCGAGTTTCGTTTTACTATCACCGCAGTCAGGATTTGACGCATCTTAGAAAGCTCTTTTCCGAGCGCATCTCAGCGCAAATCCCGAAAATGGAGTATGTCGTCGTCGACGGCTACTCCTCCGAGGGAAAGTTCTGCGAAGTGGAAGTCACCGCATCGAGGTAAATCTCCATGACAACGAATCCCTTTAAGATCGCCATTCTCGATGACTTCGAGAGAATCGCCGAGACAGTGCCAGCCTATGCCAAGCTCAGCGCGCGCGCCGATATCACGCTCTTGCGCGAACGGCTCGACAGCAGCGAAAAAATCGTCCAGCGATTGCGCGACTTCGATGCGCTGTTGCTCATGCGCGAACGGACGTTTTTGAGCGACAAGGAATACGGTCAACTGCCGAATTTGAAATTTATTTCCCAAACCGGCCGCACCAGCGTTCATTTGGATTTGGCCAACGCCACCAAGCGCGGCATCGCGGTCGCCGGCACAGCCGGCGACACCGGCGCGACGACCAAAGAACTCACGATCGGTCTGATTTTGGCCTTGGCGCGCAAGATCCCCCAAGTCAATCAGCGCATGCGCGAGGAACTCTGGCCGGCGCTCACCGGCATGATGCTCGAAGGCAAAACTATCGGCGTCCTCGGTCTTGGCCGCATCGGCAACGAAGTAGCGCGCATCATGAAGGCCTTCAACACCCGGGTCCTTGGATGGTCGCGCAGCTTGACTCCGGAGCGGGCAGCCGAAGTCGGCGCGGAAGCGGTACCGATGGAAACATTGCTCAAAGAATCAGACTTCGTTACTGTGCACGTTCATTACAGCGCCCAGACCGTCAACTTGATCGGCGCCAAAGAAATCGCCTTGATGAAACGCGGCGCCTTCCTGGTCAACACCGGCCGCGGCCCGATCATTAACGAAACGGCGATGTTGGATGGCTTAGCAAGCGGTCACTTGGGCGGAGTCGGTCTCGACGTCTACGACAAGGAACCATTGCCGATGGATCATCCGTTGCGACGTTTCGACAATGCCATTCTAATGTCGCATCGCGGTTACGCCACCGTCGAGATCTTGAGCGAACGCTACGAGCAAGCCATCAACAATCTTTTGGACTACCTCGACGATAAACCCACGTCATTGATCAATAAAGACGTCCAAGTCCGCCGGCCCTGAGCCGGCTCTCGATCGAGTTGTCGAACCGAGTTAAATTTAAGTTGTGACCGTCAAACTTACCGGGCAAGAAATCGCCAAAGCATCCGCCGTAACCATCGGTCATTATGACCAACGCGCCGCGATCTTCTGGCGCGACACCCGTGATCATGACGTCAGCCAGAATATCGCAGCGTTACTGCAAGCCATCATTGGCGTAGCCCCCTTCAGCATCCTCGATTTTGGCTGCGGCCCCGGCCGCGACTTGAAAACGTTTAAAGACTTGGGGCATGAGCCCATCGGTCTCGATGGCTCGACGCGTTTCGCCGAAATGGCACGGGAATTCAGCGGTTGCGAAGTGTGGCTTCAGGATTTTTTGACGCTTAATTTACCCGCCGATTATTTCGACGGCATCTTCGCCAACGCCTCGCTCTTCCACGTACCGAGCCAAGAACTGCCTCGGGTCTTGAAAGAGCTTTACGCGACGACCAAACCCAACGGCGTGCTGTTCAGCTCCAATCCGCGCGGCGACAATCAGGAGGGATGGAACGGCGAGCGCTACGGCGCTTATTATGATTGGCCAACCTGGCGCGAGCGGGTGATCGCTGCCGGCTTTTGCGAAATTCGCCATTATTACCGCCCAACCGGATTGCCGCGCGAACAGCAACCGTGGCTGGCATCGCTGTGGCGCAAACCCGCATAAGCCATGCTCTGGCCCGATTGCGTAGCGCCTTCCTGCAACAATTGACAGCCGTACTGTCTATCTATTAAGGTGCGATTAAATCTACCGCTAATCCGATAAGGAGGATCGACCAATGGCATTTGTCAGCGATCTCATCATCTCATCCGACTCTCACGTCATGGAGCCCGTGGACTTGTGGAAGAACGGGGTGTCGGCCAAATACCGCGACACCGCGCCGCTTTTTCCGCCGCATCAGGTCGGCGAAGGGTTCCAGCAACATGCCGGCGGTTGGGACGCCAAGGCGCGCATGCGAGAAATGGAAGCCGATGGCTTGAGCGCGGAAGTGCTCTATCCGACTTTGGGTCTCGATCTGTTCGGCCTCGACGACGCCGGCTTGCAAGAGGAATGTTTTCGCGTTTACAACGATTGGCTCATCAACTATTGCAGCACCGACACAACCCGCCTGATTGGCATTCCTGCCATCGCGGTTTACAACGTCGACAACGGTATCAAAGAGCTCGAGCGTTGCCGCAAGGCCGGCTTAAAGGGCGCGATCATCTGGCAAGCGCCGCACAAGGATCTTCCGTTCACCTCCGATCATTATGAAAAGTTCTGGTCGGCTTGTGAAGAATTAGATGCGCCGGTAAGCCTGCACATCCTCACCGGGCATAGCTACAACAAGGACAAGAATCGTAAGGGCGTCGAGCGCTATCGCGGCAGCGTTAACCTAAAACTCATGGACATCGCCAACGCGCTCTTCGAACTGATCTTCTGCGGTGTGCTTGAGAGGCATCCCAAGCTGAAGATCGTCTCAGTCGAAAATGAGTCTGGCTGGATGCCGTGGATCTTCCAGCAATGGGACTACTATTACAACCGTTTCAAGAAGGAGAATCCGCCGGCCTTCTCGCGCAACCCAAGCAGCTATGTCAAGGAGCAAATTTACGCTTGCTTCTTCAACGATCACGTCTGCGGCGAGAACTTGACCTTCTGGGGTCAAGACAACATCATGTGGTCCAACGACTTCCCGCATCCGAACTCGACCTGGCCGAACTCGATCAAGATCATCCAACGCGATCTCGGCCATCTCCCTGAAGAAACCCAGCGCAAAGTGGTGTGCGACAACGTCTGCCGGCTCTACGACATCGACGCATCGAAGCTGCCGCGGGTGCAAAAACAAGCGGCTTAGCAATCACCGGTTAGAATGGAAAGGTAGGGGCGGGTTTAAAACCCGCCCCTACGCATTTGGAGTACGAAACAGATGGCCTATACGTTGCCACAATTCATCAAAGACCTCGGCAGCATCACCGACCGTTATGACGAGCAAGAAAAAATCGTCGCCGTGGCTAAACCGCTGCTTGCTGAACTGGTCAAAAATCCTGAATGCATCGAAGCGCGCTTCAAACGCCATGGCGGTAAAGCCTACGGCCGCTACATGCTGCACCGCGCGCCGCGGTTCAACGTCACCTCGGTAGTCTGGGGCCCGGGCGACGGCGCCAAGGCGCATAATCATGACACGTGGGGTTTGGTCGGCGTAGTCGAAAACGAACTGCAAGAAACCCGTTTCAGACGCCTCGACGACGGCGGCAAGGAAGGCTACGCCGAACTAGAAGCAACCGGCGTAAATCACAACAAAGCGGGCATGGTCTCGACGCTGATCGCGCCGGACGACGATATTCACGAGATGCTCAACGTGACGCAAAACAACACCGTCGAAGTTCATGTCTACGGCAAAGACCTGGCCAACATGCAACGGCTGCAATTCGACGTCGCCGGACACTCGGTCAAGTTTTTTGCCAGCGCTAAATACGACAACTGCTGAGCCGCCGCTTAACTTCACCAGCCGGCGCACGGCTTAGTGCTTCAGTTTCAGTTCCCAATTCAGATAATTGAGCATGTCTTGTTTACTGCCGCGGATTGACGGCGATAACACGACGTCGTTGGGCTTTAACAGGCAGTCATCAAGGCCTGCGGCGGTTTGAAGCCCCGCAGCCAGCCAAAGCCGCACCCCACCGTCGAGAACCAGCACGTCACTGTAATTGACTTGCGCCAACTGGCGCGCCGCCAAGATCGATTGCCGTCCGTCGGCACAGGTCAAAACAATCCGCTGTGCGCGATCCGAAAATAGCTCCGGCAATTTGATGTCGATCCAGCCGCGCGAAATCCACCTGGCTCCAGGAATGTGAGCGCTTTCGTAATCCAAGCTGGAACCGACATCGAGGATTAACACCGCTTGCGCGCTGAGAGTTTGCAGCTCCGTCGCATCGATAATCCGCGCGCTGCGCCGCGCTGATTCGAAGTCCAAGGGGTCGCGAATCTCAGCACCGGAAACAGAGGGCCGAGCATTCGACTGCCATGCGTTAAGACCGCCCTGCAGCACACTGACGTTCTTGAATCCCATCTGCCGGTACCAATAGGCGGCCATCACGGCGCGCGCCGATTGGTTACTGACAAAAATGACCCGCCCATTGCGTACCGGCACGAAATCATCGGCGCGCTGCACCGCCTGGCCTCCCGGCACGTTGATCGACCCAGCAATATGACCGGCAGCGAACTCCCTCTCGGAACGCACGTCGACCATGTAATTGACACCGTCAATGGGATCTGCGACTGCTCGCGCAAGTTCGTCGGCCGTGATCCAAACAATATTTTCTTCGGCGGCGATTTGCATCGCCGCCGCGATCGCAATACTGCTGCTTGGCGCCACATCGGGACGCCGTGGCGGATTCGATTGCAGCTCATAACCTGCTAACACCCAGCCCATCGTGCCGTTTCGCAGCGCGCGCACATTGCTCAGCCCAAGGCGGCGCAGTGCCGCCGTACCAATGATGCTGCGTGTCCGCCCCGCACAGTTGACGACTACCGCCGGCTTCTTGCGCAACTCTTCAGCCCAGAGTATCAATTCGCCGCCCGGCACATTGATCCCGCCTGGGATACAAAATCTGCCATACTCCTCTGGCGTGCGCACATCGATGACCGTCAGATCGCTGTGGCCATCGAGTAAGGCTTTGAGTTCCTCGGCAGACAAATCTGGAACTTCGCGATCGTGGTAAACGCGTTCACCGAACGCCTTGCTCGGCACATTGACGCCACTGACCGTCTCGCGCCCGTCACTTTGCCATGCGCTTAAGCCGCCCTGTAGCAGCGCCACATCCGCGTAACCGAGTTCAGTCAAAGTGTCGGCTGCCAGTCCCGCGCGGCTCCCGCCTTCATCATAGACGACGATCGGCACCTTGCGATTGGGCACCAGTTCACCGATGCGAAACTCGATCTGGCTGCGCGGTAATGAAGTTGTGTAGGGAATTTGCCGGTCGTTGTACTCGCCGCGCTCGCGGACGTCGAATACCGCGAACAATTCATCGGATGCCATCAACCCGCTCGCGTCAGCAGGCGAAATCTGTTTGTGCATAGCGTTCGCACTCTCCCAACTACAGAAACTTGAACCTATTGGCGGATTCTGTTCTACTCGGCTGTGCGGCAAATTCAAGCGTGCATTGGAGGACTCCATGGCAGGGATTCACGAAAAGTTCAGCGGTCTGTTTATTCCTTATGTCACCCCGTTTAACCAGGATGGTTCCTTGGATGGCGAAAGTCTCTCACGCCTGACCCGACACTTTGCCGCTCTGCCCGGCGTTGCCGGCCTGGTCTCCTGTGCGCGCATCGGCGAAAGCCCGGTTTTGAGCATTCAGGAAAAACGCCGGGTGTACGAAGTCTGCGGCGAGATCGCTCGCGACGCCGGCAAAGTCCACATCGCCACCATCGCTCCCCAATCCACCGACGAGGCGGTCGCCCTCATGAGCGATCTGGAAAACCTCGCAGTCGACGGCGTGATGATTTTTCCCCCGCTGCTGTTCTCCTGGGGCAAGGTCGATAACAATTTAAAAGTCCGCTTCTTCGAAGACTTGGCGCGCGAGACTAAACTCCCCGTCGTGTTGTTTCAGATTCCGGTAAAAAGCTATTACTACGATCCCGACACCATCTGCCGCATCGCCAGGCTCGAGAATGTCGTCGCCTTCAAAGAAGCCTCCTTCGACATCGAATTGTTTAGCAACGCCGCCAAGCAGTTGCAGCGCGACGAAGCCGCCATGCGCATCCTCACCGGCAACGACCGCTTCGTCGCCGAGAGTTATCAGTTGGGCGCCCACGGCGCGCTCATCGGCGTCGCTAATGTCGCCACTGACAAATGGGGCGCCATGGACATGGCCGGCCGCGCCGGTAAGTTCGACGAAGCGTTTAGAATACAGAAGGAACTGGAGTCGGTCAAAGAACTGGTCTTCAGCGAACCCATCGTCGAGGCAGTGGCGCGCATCAAAGCCGTGTTGCACTACGAGGGCTTAATTAAAACGGCCACCGTGCGCCGGCCGCAACTGGGCATCTCCGATGTAGAAAAGAAACAACTGCTGGAAAGCTACCGCGCCCTTAAGGACAACGAGTTCCGCCCGCAAAGCGCGCATCAAGCGGCGTAGCTTACCCCGTGTAAGGGGCGAAATATCATTCGCCCCCTACTTCGAGGTAAACATTTCTTTTGCAGTACTGAGCCGCTCTACTCCGCGCCCCGACTGGGGATCACCAAGGCGAATAGTGCAATCGTCACCGCCAATAACACCATGGCGCTAATCGCTAGCGACCAGTGGATGCCAATTAGCCCGCCGACCACCCCGACCGTGACGCCGCTGAAAGCGCGCAGACCGTTGTTCGAGGTATTGAACAGGCCGATCAATCTGCCGCGCAAGTGTGGCGGCGCTTGTAACTGCACCAAGGTCTGCGCCATCGAGAGAAACGCCAGGTTGAGCAATCCGGAACTAAATAGCAACGCCAACGCAAGCGTGTAATTGGTCGAGGCGGCGAAGCCGACGATGGTCAAACACCAGAGAATCGAACAGATCGCTGCGTTGCGCGCATTCGCCTTGAGCCAACCCGTCCCTTCCAATACCAAGCCTCCAACCGCCGCGCCGGCGGCATTGGCGCCGAGTAACATGCTGTAAGCCCAGTCTTGCTTATCGTGGCCGAAGTCATGGGCAAATTCCGGCATCTGCGCTTGAAAGGCGTTGCCGACAAGCAGAGATGTGGCGCCGCCCAATAAGATCATCGAGAGGATGGTCGGATTGGACGCAGTTTCGCGCAAGAGCTGCAAAGCACTCGCCAGACTCACCCTGCCCGCCTTTGGCGCGTTCGGTTCATCCCGGCCATGACCGGTGTAGGGTAATAAAAACAAGTAGAGAATCGCCGGGAGGTACATCAGCACGTTGAGAAATAGTCCGATCGGCCCGCCGAACAACAGCATCGTCGCCCCGCCGACGGCGGGACCCAAAAGAATCGCAATGTTGCGCCCGGTGGAGTTCAACCGGACCGCGCTTTGCAAATATTCCCGGCCGACAATATCGTGAATTATCAGTTGGCTGGCCGGCTGACCCAATACCCCCGATAGACCGTGGAGCACCAGCAGCGCGCATGCATGCCACACTTCGATTGTGTCGGTAAGAAACAAAATGCCCCAGGTGAGCGAAACCAAGCCATACATCGCTTGGGCGATTTGGATCAGACGGCGGCAATCATAGCGATCGGCCAGGGCGCCGAAATAGACGGCAAAAAACAAAAACGGCGTCCAATGGCTGATAACCGCAAAGCCGGCCAGCACCGGCGAATGGAATTTCTGATAGAGCAACCAGTAGCTGATGACATGCTCGATGTTGTCACCCATTTGCGCCAGCATGATGACGAAAAAATAGCGCCGGTAGTCGGGATGGTGCAGCGCAGCAAATGCGACACGCCCTGCCGATTTCTTGTCGCCAGATTGAGACCCGTTCGCCATCTCAGGAAGTGTATGGACTTTGAAGTCGGAGGTATGAAGAACAAAACTCCATGTCAACGGCATGCGCTATTGACATGATTCTTGCGCCGTCAACTTCATCCTCGAAAAATCTCTTTAGCGCTTTGTCCCGGCACGGCGAACGCGAACAGCGCCAGCGTAATGGCCATCAATACCAGCGCGCTCAAAGCCAGCGACCAATGCACGCCGATCAACCCGCCGACGACGCCGACCGTGACCCCGCTGAAAGCTTTGAATCCCATGCTGGTCATCGAATAAAGCCCAATTACACGGCCGCGCAGTTGCGCCGGCGAGCGCAGTTGCACAATCGTTTGAGCCATAGACGAAAAAGTCAAATTCAACACGCCGGCGATAAACAGCAGCGTCAAAGATAAATAGTAATTCGACGAGAGCGCGAACGCGGCAATGGCGACGCACCAGAGGATTGCGCTCGAGATCGCTGTCTTCACATTGGGCGGCAACCAGGATCGCCCTTCGAGTACGAAGCCGCCGACCACGGCACCTGCCGCATTGGCACCGAGCAACGCGCTGTAGGCGAAGTTAGCTTTTTCGGTGCCAAGGTCATGGGCAAACTCAGGCATGGTCGCTTGAAACGCCGTGCCGACGAAGAACGACACGCAGCCGCCCAAAACCACCATGGTCGTGACCGGCCGGTTGCTCGACACCTCGCGAATCACAGCGAAGGCATCGCCCCAGCCGATCGCACGCCGCGCCGGCGCGCCACTCTCTCGGCTATGGCCGGTGTACGGCACCGAAAGAAGCCAGACGGTCAGCGGCAGATAG
>DASSGE010000855.1:0-6154 GCA_035693605.1 Binatia bacterium | reverse complement strand
TATCCAATCCCTTGCGCTGGCCCTCGCTATCGCGCCAAGCGCGCGCCGTGGCGGAGAAGTACAGCTGGGAGAGGTATCTCGACCGAGTGGAAGCCATGCTCGGTGAGTTTGTCCAGACTTCACGCCAGACCGTCCGTGGCTCCTCCGAAGTGATGCCGGCTTTATCGACTCCTCAGAAAGTCTCCTGAACGATCACGCGGCAAGGCCGCGCTTGGTGATTTCAGAATCACGCAAATTTCATCACTTTATAGGAAGCACCTCGGTGGCCGGCTCTTTGACAAAAACCATCGTCGTCAGTGTCTGGGTCGTTTTGCTGGCAGCGTTCGACTCCGGAGCGCAGCCGAATTTGCGCTTTGCCAAGTGGTTTCAAATTCCCGGCGCAGCGGCAGTCGTAGTTGTCGCCGAGGGCGAGTTTGAGCCGCGCAGCGTAGGCAGCTATGCGTTGCGCATCTACGGCGGAGCGGTTAAAAAATTTCCCACAGATGATTTCCTCGTTGGGATCATACGACCGAGAAACGGGACGATTGAAGCGGTGCGGTTCGAAAGCGTCGACGGCGACGATAGTCCCGAAATCGTCGTGATTATGCGCGCGGTGGGTTCGGGCGGGTACGTTTCGGCAGACTGTTTTCGTTATCGCAACGGACTACTCGAATGGGTCGCGTCGGTTTCGCATCTCGATAAAAAGGCCGACGCGATCGCGGCGCTGCGCGACAAGCTTAAAAGCGACAGCGTGAAAAAGGGCTCGAGCGAGTAAATCGGCGATGCTCGAGCAATTTAGCTGCGTGCCGTTGGTGCGCATGATTGGACCAAAGTCCAATTTACAGAAGTTCGAGTTTCCGCTAAAGAATTTCTTACTGTCGTAGAACGAGTGCTGCACTGGAGGATAGCGCTGTTCCGCTGCTAATCTTGCGGCGCCATGATCTAAGAATGTTTGAGGATGCAGTTGCGCTCCTTACACACGGAGGTGATTTGACATGAAGCGAAATGTTTATAGATGTCTGAGCGCCGTTTTGATTCTCGTGTCGGTGATCTTGGCCGCGAGTTCCAGACTATATGCCATCGACAGCAACAGCCGCTATTTTGCCTACGGCGTTGGCCAAAGAACTTGCGAGGACTACATCAAGGTGCGGGAAAAGCGATTCGACACGCTCGAGCAGCAACACCCGCGTTATACCAAAGATGAATTGTACGAGATCGTCGACAAAGTCATCGAACACTGGATCGCCGGGTTTCTCACCGCTCACAATCTTTATGTGAGCGACACCTATGATTTGGTCGGAAAGCTTACTATGGATGATTTGAAATTGCGCATCGAAAGAAGTTGCCGCGCCAACACCAAACAGTATTTCGCCGAGGCGATGATCACCCTAGCGCAAGAGTTGCACCCGCAACGGGTGAAGGCAGATAGCGGTAAATGAAACCATCTGAGCAGGCAAAGTTAGCGCGGCCAATCGAATGCGTAGGAGTCTGAGATGAGAAAATCCCTCACGGCTATTTCGGCGATCCTATTGTTGAGCGGGTTTTTTCTCGGCTGTTCGGAGCCGCTGACCACCAGGGAAAAGGGCGCGGCGATCGGAACCCTGACCGGTGCCGGCTTGGGTGCGATTATCGGCAGCGCGACCGGCAATGCCGGTGCTGGCGCCGGCATCGGTGCCGCGGTGGGCCTCCTCGGTGGTGCTCTCATCGGCGATCAGGTGCAGGCGCGGCAAAATCAGGAGGCCGATGTGCAGCGTAAGTTGGCCGCCCAGCAAGCCGAGATCGACCGTCAGCAAAGGGAGCTCAATCAACTCAAGGCGCAGCAAGCCCGCTAGCCATTTGCCGGCACACAGGGCATGAATGACGACAGACTGATGGCGTATAGGTGGCCACGGCGACTTCCGTCGACGTCAAATTGTTCCGCTCTTGTACGACGCATTTTGTTGTGCTGCGCGCCAACGAGATCCACATCCTCGCCCGGCGCTACGACATGGACGATTGGACGGGAGGCGGGGCTCGACAGTCAATTCGTTGGCACCCTCTTCTATGATGGGCAGGGTTTTATGACCCCGCGCAAGGGGCGACCCTGCCGGTGTTCACCGCGATGATGTTCGGCGGCACGTTGGGAGGCAATGCCAGCCTGATCGGCGCTTCGGCAAACATCGTCAGCGGCGGCATTTGTGCTGCGCATGGCAAGCCGGTGCGCTTTGTGACATTTCTCCGCTACGGGGTACCGGTTACGCTGGCGCAGCTGGTCATTGCTGCTGCCTACGTTGTGGCGCTGAACTATCTGCTAGAAGGAAGGAGCGTTGAATGATGTTTTCAATTCGGAAAATATCGATGTCAAATTACCGCACCACTGTCGCCATCATGGGTTTCATCGTAGTCCTCGCCGGACTCAGCGGCCTTCACGGCTGCGCAAGTTCGGAGCCGCCACCCTCCTACGCTCCTGCACCGAGCACCTTCGATCGCGCCTGGTCGGCAGCACTCAACGCGGCGCAGGACGAGGGCGTGCGGATCACCGCCGAGGATAGAGCTAATGGGGCGATCTCGGGAACCCGAGGCGAGCAGGCAATCACCATATTCGTCAGGTCCCAGTCCGATGGCAGTGTGCGCCTGGAGTTTAGCGTGCGCGGTCCCAAAGACGCCGATCCGGGTTTGGTCGGGCGCATTTCGCGTGCCTACGACCGGCGCATGGGAAGATAGGCCGGCAAGAATCGGAAACTGGCGACTGTTGGTAGCGCGTTGTCTAGCGGTCGGCTCGGCAAAGGATTCGCTGCCGCTAAACCAAAAGCTAAACCTGACGGATGCGCTAAGCGTTCGACAAATCGCCTCGCTGCGCTTAGTTAACTTGGAACGAAAGCGACCGATATAGACGGCGATGGCAGGCGAGCGCATGGCGGCGCTTAACCCGCCAGCGGATAGTTTCGCAGGAGATACTGTTTATGCAGCAACGTATTGCAATCATGGCACTGGTTCTCGGCACGATTTTGACGACGCTGTCGATGTTTGCTGCCGGGCCCGCTGGGGCGGCAACCGTTTCATCACGGGGAACTGGCTCTGACCCGTCCGGCATCGACGGAGCGGAATCGGAGCGCGCGCCGGTCAAGCTGGACGGCCAGCTGCTGTTTTATGTGCGTGCTCTCCCCGCGTATCCGGCACAGGAGCGTGCCAAGGCGATTGGACAGCGAATCGAGGAAATTGCCGCCGATCAATCCGTGGCGATCGATGCGCTGCGCGTTGTCGAGATGGAAGACAGAACCAGAATTCTCGCCGGCGACACCCTGGTGGTGGGCTTTCTCGATGCTGACGGCGCGGCGGAAGGTTTCTCGCGAAAACTGTTGGCCGAACGGGCGCTGATAAAAATCAAGGCGTCTATCGCTTCTTACCGCAATGATCGCAGCCCGCGAGTGCTGCTGATCAACACGTTATACGGGCTCGGCGCCACGGTGCTGCTGGTGCTGGGGATGTTCGTGATCCGGCGCCTGTTTCGCAAACTGGACGCTCTTGCCGAGCGCCGCTTCAAAGCCCGCATCCAGGCTCTCGAAGCCCAGTCGCACCATGTCGTTCAAGCGCGGCAGTTGAGTAACGCGCTGTTCGGCATTCTCAAAGGATTGTATCTGGCGTCCCTATTGGTGGCCGCCTATCTTTACCTCCACTTTGTGCTTTTCCTTTATCCGTGGACGCGACCGCTTGCGGCGCGGCTCTTGGCGCTCATCCTGGATCCATTGCAGACCATGGGGCTAGGATTGATCGACAGTCTGCCCGGTATCGTGTTTGTCGTCGTGGTGGTGATCGTCACGCGCTATGTCCTGCGGCTGACGCGGCTGTACTTCGATAGCATCGATCGCGGCACGGTCACGCTTGCGCGCTTCGACCGCGAATGGGCGCTGCCGACTTACCGGATCGCACGGTTGGTGATCATCGCCTTCGCGGCGGTAATCGCGTATCCGTATATTCCCGGTTCGAGCTCCGAGGCGTTCAAGGGCGTGTCGATCTTTCTTGGCCTGGTCGTTTCCCTGGGATCGTCGTCTATAATTGGCAACCTGATGGCAGGCTATAGCATGATCTACCGGCGCGCCTTCAAGATCGGTGACCGCATCAGCATCGATAATATCACCGGCGATGTGATCGAAAGGCGGCTGATGGTGACGCACCTGCGCACGATCAAAAACGAGGAGGTCGTCGTACCGAATTCAACCATCATCAACAGCAATATCGTCAATTACAGCACGCTGGCCGGCAGCCGCGGATTGATCCTGCACACCACGGTCGGGATCGGTTACGAAACCCCGTGGCGGCAGGTCGAAGCGATGCTGCTCCTCGCCGCCGAACGTACCCCGGGGCTGCTCAAAGAGCCCGCGCCATTTGTACTGCATAAGTCGCTTGGCGACTTCGCCGTAACCTATGAGCTCAACGCCTACTGCGACGACCCACACGCCATGGCGCGGCTCTACACGGCGATGCATCAGAATATCCTTGACGTCTTCAACGAGCACGGCGTGCAGATCATGACCCCGGCCTACGAGGGCGACCCGGAGACGCCCAAGGTCGTTCCGAAGGACCAATGGTACCAGGCGCCGGCGACGACGAACCCAACACGAAACGCCGAAAGCCAGATGAATGCGACCGGTAATCGTTCAACGCGCTGAAATTGGTTTGAACGCGCGGGTTTGCCGGGACTTCTCCTTAATTGGATGGTTCTTTAAGAAAGGAAATCGACAACGTGAACTCAGTGCTAATTTCATTCTTGTTTGCTGTAGCTGTTTTAACACACTCGCTGTCCGAAGAAGTCGAAGCGGCGGAACGGGCCGCCGCTCGGCACCCTAACATTGTCTACATTGTGGCCGATGACTTAGGGTGGAAGGACGTTGGCTTTCATGGCTCCGATATCAAGACTCCGAATCTCGATAAGCTTGCCCGCGAGGGCGCTCGCCTTGAGCAATTTTATGTTCAGCCGATGTGCACGCCGACGCGCGCGGCGCTGATGACCGGGCGCTACCCGTTCCGCTACGGCCTCCAGACGCTGGTCATACCGACGCCCGGCAAGTATGGCCTGGCGACCGACGAATGGCTGCTGCCGCAGGCGTTGAAAGAGGCGGGCTACAGAACGGCTATGGTCGGCAAGTGGCACCTCGGCCACGCTGACCGCAAGTACTGGCCGCGGCAGCGCGGCTTCGATTACCACTACGGCGCCGTGCTCGGAGAGATCGATTATTTCACGCATGCGTCAATGAATGTGAGAGACTGGTATCGCAATAACCGGCCCGTCAAAGAAGACGGCTATGTGACGCAGCTGCTCGGCAAGGATGCGGTTGCGCGTATCAACGAACATGATCCGAACAGGCCCTTGTTTCTCTACCTTGCCTTCACCGCGCCGCACGCCCCGTATCAGGCGCCGAAGCCGTACCTCGACCAATACAAAAATATCGCCGATCCCACGCGCCGCGCCTACGCGGCCATGATTACTTCCATGGACGATGAGATCGGCAAGGTGATCGCGGCGCTTGATAACAAGAAGATGCGCGACAACACGCTGATCGTGTTTATGAGCGACAACGGCGGCAACGTCTCCGCGATGTTCTCCGGGGACGTCGATGTGTCCAAGCTCAAGCTGCCGGCCGACAACGGCCCGTATCGCGGCGGCAAGGGCATGCTTTACGAGGGCGGCACCCGAGTGCCCGCACTGGTCAACTGGCCGGGCCATATCAAAGCCGGCGAGGTCAAAGAAGTGATTCACGTAGTCGATATGTTCCCGACGCTGGCCGGCCTTGCCGGAGCCAACGCCAAGAAGGAAAAACCGCTGGACGGGCTCGACGTCTGGTCGACCATCAGCGAGGGCAGGCCCTCGCCGCGCCAGGAGGTCGTTTACAACATCGAGCCATTTCGCGGTGGCGTGCGCAGAGGCGAGTGGAAACTGATCTGGCGGACTCCATTGCCATCTGCAATCGAGCTTTACAATCTCGCCGAAGACCCGTCCGAGAAAACCAACCTTGCCGACAAGAACCCGCAAAGAGTTGTCGAGTTGCAGAAGCGTGTTGAAGAGCTGGCGCGGGAAAGCGCCAAGTCATTATTCCTCGTGCACGCGTTCGAGGCGGTCAAGGGCTCCTCTTACGGCGCGCCATCGCTGCCCAACGAGGAGGGATATTTCACCCAGGGGGATTGAAAAAGCCTCGCC
>DASSGE010000854.1:0-5431 GCA_035693605.1 Binatia bacterium | reverse complement strand
TCACATCACGAGCGAAGGTTTCGAGTGTGGCCTGTTTCGACGCGCCGCAGGGAATGATCGTCAGTTCGTCGACGCCGGCAGCGACGATTCGCTGCACCTGCGCTCTGACCTCTTCCGCCGCGCCGGCGATAGCGAAGCGTTCGACCCATTCGTCGTGCACGAGATAACTGTGTGCCGCATCCATGTGATGGTACGTGTCGTATTGCCGCCGCATGCGCTCTACGGCTTGGCGGTCTTGCTCGTCCTCGAGCTCGCCGCGATCGTAAAGGCGGCCGAGTTGGGTCATGGCGGTGCGGGCGATGACGCCTTTGACTTGTTCCTTCGCGGCGGCAGCGTCAGTGTCGATGGCACACGGTAGACGATGGATGAACTGCACCGATTCCGCAGCGCGGCCGGCTTCGACCACATCGCCGCGAATACGTTGAACGAGTTCTTCAAGGCCGTCGACAGCGCCGGCGTAAATTATACCGTCAGCGCTGCGGCTGGCCATTTTCATAACCTGTGGCGCGCGAGTGCCGATATAAATCGGTAAGGTGCCGCAGGGAAAAAGGAGGTGTACTTCTTTGCCATCGACATTCGCATTGTCACCGCGCCAGAGTGTTTTTAGAATTTCGATATCCCTTGCCAATTCCTCGACGCTCACCGGCTTCATGCCGATATTGCCAGGGCCGCTGGCGCCGACGCCAAAACCGAAGATCACCCGCCCACCGGTTAGTTCGTGAAGGGTGGCCATGGCGCTGGCGGCAACGGTCAAGTGGCGCACTGCGGGATGGGTGACCCCTGGGCCGATTTCGATTCTCTTTGTCACCATGGCGATGGCGCCGGCGAGGACATAAAGCTCGCGCCAGATCATATGCGAATCGCCGATCCAAAAGCGGTCATAGCCAAGATCTTCGGCACTACGTGCTAGCGTGACGGCTTCACGGGCGTTGTCCGTGCCATAGATGCCGACGCCAAATTTTATCCGTGCCATGGCGAACCTCTTGTCGATTTTTCGAAATGAACCGCGGGACTATATTGCACCACGAAGGGCACGAAGACCACGAAGGTGGGAAAATTTTCGCGCGTGGAGAGGCGAAGTCCAGCAGATCGGCCCAGATCCCTCTCGTCGTTCGGGATGACAATGACACTCAGACTGTCATTTCGAGCAAAGCGAGAAATCCTTCGACCCGAGCAGCCGAGTCCTCTTTCTCGATCTGGCTTGACGGCAAAACGGTTCTCGATGTACTCCTCATGAATCGTGGATTGTGGACGCAAGACCCGAAACGGCGAAGACCTGACGGAACCGAGAAAATTCGCCCGGAACTATTTATACCTGCTCGCGTTAGTGCTGCTAATCGCACCATTGCCGAGCCTGGCCCAATCCAAGATCAAATTTCCCTACAGCATTACCAGCAAAAGTCTAGGCTATGGGCCGATGTTGGCGTCAGCGAAGCTAGGATTTATGGAGCGAGAGGATTTCGAGCCCCAACTGGTTTACGTGCGTGGAGCAGACAAGTCACTTGCGGCCGTGCTCAGCGGTTCTGTCTATGTCTCGGCGTCGGGTTCGGACGCTCATATCGCCGCGGTCGAGCGTGGGGTCGATTTGGCGATGATCGGTGGCACGATCAACGGTTTGTCACAGGTCTTGATGACGACGAAAAACATCCAAACCCTGACCGATCTGCGTGGCAAGATCATCGGCGCCACTAGCGCAACCTCTGGTTTAGGCTTCGCTTTGCGGCGCTATTTCAAAGCCAAAGGTTTTGAGTTCGGCCGCGACTATCAGATTCTAGCCACTGGCAGTGCCGGGCCGACTCTAGCGGCGTTAGCCGCCGGGCAGGTGCACGCAGCGGCATTGGGAGTGCCGTTAAACTTTGTCGCCGCCGATCAAGGATTTCATCCAGTGGGCCGGATTATCGATGTGATTCCGAGCTATCAGTTTGGCGCGTTTACGGTGTCGCGCCCAATGGCCGAAAAAAATCGCGCGCTGATGGTGCGATTCATGCGCGCCATGATCGCGGTGCATCGCTGGTTCTATGCCAACAAAGACGCCGCGGTGGCGTTTATGGCCAAGGAGTTGGATTTGACGCCCGACTACGCCCGGCGCGGCTGGGAGTATTATATCGAAAACAAGATTTGGCCCATCGACGCCAGCGTCAATATCGAGGGGATGAATGTCGCGACGCAGATCTATTGGGAAGCATCTCAGTCCAAAGGGACGCCGCCGAGCGGCAGCAAGTATGTCGATCAAAGTTTTCAAAAACAAGCATTGACGGAATTGGCAGGTCGTTAAACCCGAGGAGGTACAAATGAATCGACACGCACGCGGAATCATCGCAGCAGCGTTCATCCTGACGCTTATTGTGGCCATCGCTCAGGCGGCGGAGCGTCCTTTCTATCAAGGCAAGACGGTTACTTTCTTTATCAATTTCAGCGCCGGCGGCCCGACCGACATCGAAGGCCGCATTGTTGCGCGGCATTTGGCGCGCTTCATTCCCGGTAGTCCGACGATCGTCGTTCAGAACATGTCCGGCGGCGGCGGTGTCACCGGCATCAATTTTCTTGGCGAACGGGCCAAGCCGGACGGCCTGACGCTGGGTTACTTCACCGGGCCGTACAATCATCAGATGATGAAGAGCTCGACCTTACGCGTCGATCTGATGAAAGTGCCCTATATCGCGTCAGTGGAAGGCGTGACGGTATGCTACATTCGCTCCGATGTCGCCCCAGGTATTAAAAAGCCGACCGATATTATCAAGGCCGAACGGTTCCGCGCCGGCGGCTTGTCGTTCGATAGTAATAAGGATTTGCGTTTTCGTTTGGCCTTCGACGTGCTCGGCGTCAAGTACGATTACGTCACCGGCTACAATAGCAGCAACGATGCGCGACTCGCGGTGCAGCGCAATGAGATTCAATACCATGACGAAAACATCCCGGGTTATCGCGGCGTGGTCGAGCCGCAAATGGTAAAGACCGGCATGGTAACGCCGCTTTACTATCACGATGTGATCGCGCCCGACGGCAATATGCGAAAGAGTCTGGATTATCCTGAACTCAGTTCTTTCACGGAAATTTACACCCAGATCCATGGCAAGCCGCCGAGCGGGATGAAATATCAGGCACTGACGGCTGCCAATATGGCGAGCCAGAATCTTAACCGTGTGGCGCTCTTGCCGCCGGGATCGCCCAATGAAGCGGTGCTGACCATGCGCCAGGCCTTCACCCAGCTCGCGAAGGATGAAGAATTCATCGCCGAAGCGAAAAAGGTTATGCGCTTTCAGCCGCGCTTTGAGATCGGCGAAAATGGCGAGAAACTCCGAGAAAAAGTGCTGCGTGCACCCAAGGAAGTCGTCGAGTTTGTCCAGAAGTTTATTGAGGAGGCGAGGAAATAAATTAGCTGTTCAAGGGTTCAAGGTTCAAAGGTTCAATCGGTCGGATATGACTTGGTGGTGTTGGAGGGTAGTTGATGGGTCTGCTTGCAAGAAGCTTGGCATTTGTTGCTTCGGTGGTCGTGATCGCTTCGATTGCGTCAGCCCAGGAGAAAATCAAATTTCCCATCAGTGCTTCGTCGAAGACGCTTGGGTACAGTCCGCTGTGGGTCGCTCAGAAGCAGGGCTTTTTCGATCGGCAGGGATTGGACGCGCAGCTGGTGCTGGTCTCCGGCGCCGACAAGTCGACGATGGCGCTGGTCGGCGGGTCAGTTTCCGTCGGCAGCGGTTCCATCGACGCGACCATCGGGGCGGTAGAGCAAGGCGCGGATTTGATCGCCACCGGCGGCGTTATTAACGGTCTGACGCATATGTTAATGGGCGGCAAGAAGTTTAAAAGCTACGAAGATCTGCGCGGCGCCAACATCGGTTCGTCGGGCATCACGTCCGGTACGGCTTTCGTTTTGCGCCGCATGATGGCGTCAAAAGGACTGCAGTACCCCAAGGATTACAATTTGGTCAACGTCGGCCCGTCGGCGCAGTCGTATCTCGCTTTGACGGCTAATCGCGTCGATGCGGCATTGATCGCCGTGCCGCTCAGTTCCGATGCCGCCGAACTCGGGTACAACATCATTGGCCGCGCCGCCGATATCATTCCCCATTATCAGCTGACCGAGATCTCGACCCGCCGTTCATGGGCGGAGAAGAACCGGCCGGTGATGGTGCGGTTCATGAAAGCGATGGTGCTGGCAATGCGCTGGCTCTACGATAATAAAGAACCGGCAATCGATTTTCTCGCCAAGGAAATGCGCCTCAAACCCGAACATGCGCGCAAAGGCTGGGAGTATTACACCGAACACAAGATCTGGAATCCCAATGCCGAGGCTAACGTCGAAGGCGTCCGCACGGTGATCCAAATCATGGGCGACCGCGGACTGCTCAAAGCGCCGCTGCCGAGCCCGGCGAAGTATCTCGATAATAGTTATTTACAGGAAGCGCTGAAAGAACTCGGCGCACGCTAGCAGGGCGGCTCCTTGCAACAGTTGTTTTGCCCGTGTTTATATGCGGCAAAGCGATGTTGTGAAGAGCTTACCGCTGTTTACTGCGGCTGGTTTCAAGGAATTGAATTGCAGCTAAGGAATACTGATGAAAAAGACCGTCACAAAGAAAGTTCACAAAGCCAAAGCCAAAACTAAAGTCCGGGCAAAAAAAACTATCAATCGTGGTGCGAAATCGGCGAAGAAAACAGCGCAGGCCAAACACCAGGAGCCGCGCCGGCGCTACTTCGAGCATGATGGATTGCGGCTGCATTATTGGGAATGGGGCGATCCGCGGGAGCACACTTATGTATTTGTCCACGGCGTGCGCGATCAGGGACGCAGTTGGGATCATTTTCTTCACGAGCTGATCAGCCGTGGCGTGCCGATCAAACATGCGGTCGCGCTCGACCTGCGCGGTCATGGCGACAGCGAGTGGCCGAGCACCAGCCGCGGCTACGCGCACGAAGATTTTCTCACCGATCTCGCCGGGCTGTTGAAGCATTTGGATAAGGAACCGGTGACGATCATCGGCCATTCCTTGGGCGGCAGCATGTGTCTCCTCTATGCCGGCACTTTTCCTGAAAGGGTCAAGCGCATGGTGCTGCTCGAATCCCTTGGTCCGTTCGCGCGCAGCGACGACGAGGTGCCGGATATTATGGCGGAGCGCTTGAAGGGGCGAAATTACGTCGAGATTCCATTTCCTCATGAAACGCTGGAGGCGGCGGCCAAGGCGATCCAAAAAACTTTCCCGCTGATTCCCGACAAGGCCGCACTGCATATGGCTCAGCATGGCACCCATACGAAAGGCGGCCGCTATCGTTGGAAACATGATCCAATCCTGCGCTACCGCACGACCACGGCGATGTCGGAAGGGCAGGTCGAGGCATATATCCGCCGGCTCAAATGTCCGATCCTGTTCGTCTACGGCACCGAAAGCGATTTCATGAAATCCGTGCGCGGTCACCGCGCAAAACTTTTTCC
>DASSGE010000853.1:0-3868 GCA_035693605.1 Binatia bacterium | reverse complement strand
TGTCATCGAAGCCGTGAGCCCGGAAATCGATGGTGGTCGCTTTGCCATCAAGCGCACCGTGGGCGAAAGCGTGTGTGTCGATGCCGATGTTTTTGTCGACGGCCACGAGCGAGTCGCAGCGGTGCTATTGACCCGGCATATTTCGCAAGTGAACTGGTCCGAGAGCCCGATGGAGCCGCAAGCAAATGATCGGTGGCGGGGGGAATTTAACGTCACCGAGTTGGGGCGCTATTATTATACTGTCCGCGGCTGGCTCGATGTGTTCGCCACTTGGCGCGCTGGTGTGGCCAAAAAGTTCGAGGCTGGCCAGCAGGAGCCAGTCGACTTGCTGGTCGGCGCGCTGTTAATTGACGACGCTGCTAAGCGCGCGCATGACCATGACGCCAGCGCACTCATCGATTGGGCTGAGCAAATGCGTCAGGCCAATGACGCCGCCTGGGAGCTCGCCGCGGCGCACGCCGACGAGTTGGCCAGGCTCATGGCGCGCTACCCGGATCTGCGTTATGCGACGCAATACGAACGTGATCTAGTGGTCGTCGTTGAGCGTGACAAGGCACGCTTCAGTGCCTGGTACGAGTTGTTCCCGCGTTCCTGCGGTGCCGCCGGTGTCCACGGGACGCTGGCTGATTGCGCAGAGCGCTTGCCCTACATCGCTTCGATGGGATTTGACACCCTCTATCTCCCGCCGCTGCACCCGATTGGCCGTAGTTACCGCAAAGGCAAAAACAATGCCCTAGCAAGTACACCGGGCGATCCCGGCAGCCCGTGGGCAATTGGTGCTGCCGAAGGCGGCCATAAAGCCATCCACCCGGAGCTCGGAACACTCGAAGACTTCGACCGGCTAGTCGCAAAGGCGCGCGAATTTGGCCTGGAGATTGCGCTCGATCTGGCGTTGCAATGTTCGCCGGATCATCCGTATGTCAGCGCGCACCCGGAATGGTTTGGTCGCCGTCCCGATGGCACGATCCAGTATGCGGAAAACCCGCCGAAAAAGTATCAAGATATTTATCCCTTCAATTTCGATTCGGAAAATTGGCGCGAGCTCTGGCAGGAACTCGAGAGTATTGCGCGTTTTTGGTTGGAGCGCGGCGTGCGGATTTTCCGCGTCGACAATCCTCACACTAAGCCGTTCGCTTTCTGGGAACATCTGATCGCCGTGATGCAACGAGATTATCCCGACGCGCTGTTCCTCGCCGAGGCGTTTACCCGGCCCAAGGTTATGCGCCGCTTGGCCAAGTTGGGGTTCAGCCAATCGTACACCTACTTTACTTGGCGCAATACCAGCTCGGAATTGACCGACTATTTCACCGAGCTTAGCCAAAGTGATGCGCGTGAATACTTTCGCGCAAATTTATGGCCTAACACGCCGGACATCCTTCCCGAGTACCTCCAGTTCGGCGGTCGCCCGGCATTCATGGCGCGTTTGGTGTTAGCGGCCACGCTCGGCGCTAATTACGGCATTTACGGTCCGGCTTTCGAGTTGTGCGAGGCGCGGCCGCGCGAACCGGGTGGCGAGGAATATCTCGATTCGGAAAAATATCAGCTGCGTCAATGGGATCTTGACGCTCCTGGCAGCCTTAAAGATTTTATTGCGCGGATTAACCGCATTCGCCGCGACAATGCGGCGCTGCACAACGACCGCAGCTTGCGCTTTCACCCAACCGATAATGACCAGCTGCTTTGCTACAGCAAGACGAGCGCGGATGCGGCCAATATCATCATTGTCGTTGTCAATCTCGATCCCCGTCATAAGCAGTCCGGCTGGGCGCGCCCCAGTATCGGCGAATTGGAGCGCGATGTTAAACCTGGCTACCAGCTCCATGATTTGATTAGCGACAGTCGATTTTTCTGGCATGGTTCACGGCTCTATCTGGAGCTCGATCCGGCGATCGTGCCTGCCCATGTTTTCCGTCTGCGCCGTCACGTCCGGCGCGAACAACAGTTCGATTATTTTATGTGATCTATGAGTGGAAAACCGCAAAGTCTGGTCAAGCCGGCGGTCGACGAAATGCCACCCTTAACGCGCGCCGAGCGTGCGCGTTGGTACAAAGATGCAATCATCTGTGAGATTCATGTGCGGGCATTTTCCGACGGCAATGGCGACGGCATCGGCGATTTCAAGGGTCTTACGGAAAAGCTCGATTATTTGCAGGACCTGGGCATCACGACACTGTGGCTGTTGCCGTTCTATCCCTCGCCTTTACGCGACGACGGTTATGACATCGCTGATTACACCGATATCCATCCAAGTTACGGCACGCTTAACGATTTTCGGACTTTCCTGAAGGCGGCGCATAGCCGCGGCCTGCGGGTTATTACCGAGTTGGTCATCAACCATACTTCCGATCAGCACCCCTGGTTTCAGCGCGCGCGCCGGGCGCCCGCGGGGAGTAAGGCGCGCGACTTCTACGTCTGGAGCGACAGCCAGGAAAAATATCACGAAGCACGGATCATCTTTAAAGACTTTGAAACTTCCAATTGGTCATGGGACCCGCTCGCCAAGGCGTATTATTGGCATCGCTTTTACGCCCACCAGCCCGATCTCAACTTCGACAATCCGGCGGTGCAGAAGGCGATATTCGCCGCTCTCGATTTTTGGTTGGGTATGGGTGTCGACGGCTTGCGCCTCGATGCCGTACCGTATCTGTTCGAACGCGAGGGCACCAGCTGTGAGAATCTACCCGAGACCCATGCGTTCTTGAAAGTTTTGCGTCGGCATGTCGACGAACGCTATCGCGACCGCATGCTGCTCGCCGAAGCCAATCAATGGCCCGAGGATGCTGCGGCTTACTTCGGCAGCGGCGATGAATGCCACATGGCTTTTCACTTCCCCGTCATGCCACGACTGTTTATGGCCGTGCATATGGAAGATCGCTATCCGATCATCGACATTTTGCAGCAAACACCGCAGATCCCCGAGCTCAGCCAGTGGGCGCTGTTCCTGCGCAACCACGACGAGCTGACGTTGGAAATGGTCACGGATGAGGACCGCGATTACATGTATCACGTCTACGCCACCGATCCGCAGTCGCGCATCAACCTCGGCATTCGCCGCCGGCTGGCGCCGCTGCTTGGCGGTAACCGGCGCAAAATGGAGTTGTTGAAAAGTCTGCTGTTCTCGCTGCCGGGGACACCGGTGTTGTACTACGGCGATGAAATCGGCATGGGCGATAATATTTATCTCGGCGATCGCAATGGCGTGCGCACACCCATGCAGTGGAGCGCCGACCGAAACGCCGGTTTCTCGCGGGCTAATCCGCAGCGGCTCTATCTGCCGGTGATTATCGACCCCGAACATCATTACGAAACCGTGAACGTCGAAGCGCAGCAACAAAATTTGAGTTCGTTCCTATGGTGGATGAAACGGCTGATCGTCCTGCGCAAGCGTTACCTGGCGTTTGGCCGGGGGACCATGGAGTTTCTTTATCCTGCCAATCGCAAGGTGCTGGCGTTCGTCCGCCGTTATGGCGACGAAGTGATTCTCGCCGTTGCCAATCTGGCGCGCTTCGTGCAGTACATCGAACTCGATCTGGCGCAGTTCAAAGGTATGGTGCCGCTCGAACTCTTCGGCCAAAGCCGTTTCCCGCCGATCGGAGAGTTGCCGTATTTTCTAACGTTGAGCCCGCATGGTTTTTATTGGTTTAAACTTGAGAAGGCCAAAACCGTCGAGGCGAATCATGCGGGGGCGAGCGCCGTCAATATCAAAATCGCCGGCTCGTGGGACGAGCTGTTCGACTTGCGTGCAGGCACGAGCGCCCTGATCGACGCGCTGCCGGAGTATCTTGGCCGCTGCCGTTGGTTCGGCGGCAAAGCGCGCCCCATCCGAGTCGTCAGCATTATCGATACGATTCCGATTCAACTGAGCGGC
>DASSGE010000852.1:0-2119 GCA_035693605.1 Binatia bacterium | reverse complement strand
GGCGGATGCGTGGAAAGATTTGAATTGACTCAGGGTGTCAGACTGGAATTAGAGGCTAAGGTCCCTTACGAGAATACCCAAGTCTGGAGAATCTTTGGAAATTACGCCACAGCAGTATTCGCGTCGAAGTGCTCGACGTTTCGGACGAGTCGCACGGAATAGAGATTAAAAACGGTGTAGCAAATTTGATACAGCACAGACGCAAAAAGATAGCAGCAGTTCCAATAAACTTGACCCTTAAAAACTACGATTCCGTGCCATGACTCAATTAAGGGCAATTTTACCTAGGGACTCGGCGATCGAGGATCGCGTCCTCGGCCAGGGACCGTTCGTCAACGAACACGGCTCAAGAGATTCGCCAGACGATGACGGATTACCGGACCGCAAGACGGAATATTTATCATAGGTCCGCAACGCTTGACCAACTGCCCTGGGGCAATCTGCAGCGAATCGCAATGAGCACCAGCCTGGGACAGGACTAGATATTTCCATCGATATTTAGGAGATTGGTAGCCGAGGATGCGTGATGTTTAGAGCAAGGAAAATCGACCTATGATGTATACGCCTACCAACTCTGCCGCCGGGCAGTTTGCCTTCGATAATACCTATGCGCGCGATCTCGAGGGTCTTTACGTGCCATGGAAGGCGGCGCAAGTAGCGCAGCCGGCGCTGGTGAAATTCAATCATGAATTAGCGGAAGAATTGGGACTCGATGCCGCTGTTCTCGATTCGGAGCAAGGCGCGAAAATCTTTGCCGGCAACGAAATACCCGAAGGAGCGCTGCCGTTGGCCCAAGCCTACGCTGGCCACCAGTTCGGCGGCTTCTCGCCGCAATTGGGCGACGGGCGGGCATTGCTCTTGGGAGAAATAATCGACCGCAAGGGGCAACGGCGTGACATTCAGCTCAAAGGCTCCGGCCCAACGCCGTTCTCCCGCAACGGCGACGGCCGCGCTGCGCTCGGACCGGTGTTGCGCGAATATCTGATCGGCGAAGCTATGCACGCTCTAGGTATTCCGACGACCCGGGCGCTCGCCGCCGTCATCACCGGCGAACCTGTCTATCGCGGGGCCGCGCTCCCAGGCGCGGTTCTAACGCGCATCGCCGCCAGCCACATCCGTGTCGGCACCTTCCAGCTGTTCGCCGCTCGCGGCGAGCAAGACAAGGTGCAACGCCTGGCCGATTACGTAATCGAGCGTCACTATCCGGAGCTGAGATACGATGCAAACCGCTACCTCAAATTACTTGAGTGCGTGTGCGACCGGCAAGCCGCGCTCGTCGCCAGCTGGATGCATGTCGGCTTCATCCATGGCGTGATGAACACCGACAATATGGCAATCTCAGGTGAGACTATCGATTACGGCCCGTGCGCCTTCATGGATCATTATGATCCGGCAACAGTGTTCAGCTCGATCGACACACGTGGCCGCTATGCCTACGCCAATCAGCCAGGCATTGCACAGTGGAACTTGGCACGGCTGGCGGAGACACTTTTGGCACTGATCGATGCTGATAGTAAGCGCGCCGTCGCGCGCGCGACCGAAGTGATTCAAGCCTTCCCTGAACAATACCAGAGCTATTGGCTCACAGGCATGCGCGCGAAGCTCGGACTGACGTCGGAGGAAGAGGCCGATCTCAACCTCGCTACCGGATTTCTAACCGCGATGGAAGGCCAGAACGTCGACCACACATTGGCTTTCCGTTACCTCGCCGATGCGGCCCGCGACAACGAGGAACCACTGCGCGCCCTGTTTGCCGACCCATCTGCCTATGATTTGTGGAGCGAACACTGGCGGGCGCGCCTGGCGCGCGAGATGGTTGAACCCATGGCGCGGGCGCAGGCGATGCGCCGGGTCAATCCGGCGTTCATTCCGCGCAATCACCGAGTCGAGGAAGCCTTGAGTGCGGCTGTCGAACGCGGCGACTACGCCCTTTTCCAAACACTGCTGCAAATCCTAGCGCGGCCTTTCGAGGATCAGCCGGAATTTGCCGGCTTTGCCGAACCGGCACCCGAAGGGAGACCTCGCTACCAGACCTTTTGAGGTACTTGAGTCACGCGTCCGGGCGACGCAAAATTGCTAAAAGCAGAATCTCGCGCTATTGAGTAGCTATTGTGGTTTA
>DASSGE010000851.1:0-10001 GCA_035693605.1 Binatia bacterium | reverse complement strand
TGACCATCCTCGCGCCATTGCTATACGCCTACGCATTGTTCAGCTCGTCAACGGTGTTGGAGCCGGAGATCTTTGTCCAGTTGCCGTTCCCGTTCGTCATTTCGCTCTTTTACGGTTATTTCGCGCAAGTCGGTAGGATGCGCCGATTGGCACAGGAGAAAGAGGAGGAGGTGCGGCGCGAACAACGGGCTGCTGAGGATTTGCGCCGCCAGCGCGAGCGCTTGGAAGCGATGCATGAAGTCAACCTCGCGGTAACGTCGACCAACGATACGAAAAGCATTCTGAATGCCTTGTTGGAGAAAACCCTCAGCCACCTGCCCTATGCCGCGGCGTTAGTTCGGCTACGCGACCCGCAGTCGCAGCTGGTCGAAACGGTTGCGGCCAAGGGCTTTGATTCGAAGGAGCGGTTGGACGCGGATTCGCTCACCTTCATCGACGAGATCATGAAAGCCACCGAGCCGTTGATCGTGCGCAACGTGTTTGCCGACCAGCGTGTCGAGAATCTGCAGTTTTTCAAGAAAGAGGGTTTGGTTTCGATCGTCGGAATGCCCTTAGTGGCCAATGGCGATAGCCTTGGTTGCCTCGTCTATGCTGCCCGCGAGGAGCATGGTTTCGGCGCCGAAGAAATCGAGTTTTTAAAGACCCTGGCCGGGCAAGCGGCCATCGCGATCCACCACTCGCAATTATACCGTCAAAGTCAGCAGCAGACCGAAGAGCTGCGTCATGCGCACAAAATCAAAGACGATTTTCTCAAAGTCGTTTCCAACGAATTGAAGACGCCGTTGAACGTTATCTCGGGTTACACCGATATGTTCAACCAGGGATTGTTGGGTCAACTCACGCCGATTCAGGAGAAGGCGATCGAAACCATCGAACGGCAGTCGAAAGAGCTCGACGGCCTGATCAGCAAAGTTCTCCAAGTGAGCGACATCGAATCCGAAACTCTGCGGGCCGCCAAAAACGAGATCAATCTTTGGGAATTCATGTCCGAGCTGCGCGCAGAGTACGATTTCCCGCTGGCCAAAAACGTCAAAATTATCTGGGACTATCCGGGTGATTTGCCGACGGTGCAGAGCGACCGGCCGAAACTCAAGCGCATCGCTGAAAACTTGATCAACAATGCCATCAAGTACACCAATCATGGCACCGTGTTGATTTCGCTGAATTACTTAGCGCCGTCAAAGATTCTCGAGCTCAAGGTCGCGGACTCAGGCATCGGCATGGCGAATGAGCGGCGCGGGGTCATTTTTGAGAAGTTTCGCCAATTGCAGGAAAGCCACTCGGTGCTGCAACATGGCGGCGTCGGACTGGGACTCTACATCGTCAAAAAATACATGGACATTCTTGGCGGCGAGATTCGCGTCGACAGCGAACCCGGAAAGGGCTCGACATTTACCATGCGCATCCCGGTAGCGCTCTACAAACGCGTGGCATTACACGAGCAGCTTTTACTTCCCACCGGAATTGAAACCCCCAGTGCTGGCGTAGAGCAAAGATAGCTGAGTTGGCCGCACGCTGAAGTTGACAATTTAGCGCGGCGTGTCGGAAATCGCCCGGTTGTCACGTTTCAAATACATCTTCACCCAGAGATCGTAGAGGTTATCCGGTCTGAAAATATCGATGCCTTTGCGGCCGTGGGAATTCTCGGCGATCATACTGATGGACAGTTCCTGCCACGAAATACCGAGCAGCCGTTCATTGCGCTGTTCGACCAACTCGCCGATTGTCCGCAGCAGTTGTGAGAGTCCATGACCATCGGCGTTGCCACTATAGCGACGGCGCAGCTGACGCCGGTCGCGTTCAATCCTGTCGAGATCTGGGATGGAATAGCGTAAGCGCCTGGCCGGTTGCTCAGACGGGTCGGTGTAAGTTTCCTCATGACCGACGGTGCGCGGCTCGATGCGATTCTTCCAGAGTTTTTGCAGCCGGCTACGGCTGATTCGCAATAAGGGATTGTGACTTGCTGTTCCTGATTCCGGTCTGGCCCAGACCAAGTACGCGTCACCGGTAAACTCTAAATTAAATCTGCTGAAGTGAAGGTTCTCGAGGTCCTGACCGATAATGCGCAGATGGCGGCCGTATGCGGTATTACCGGTAGGATTGCCCATAGATTTACTCGGCTTGTGGATGTCGGGCGCCAACGCGGCAGCGCGAGCGCTTTGCGAAATCAACCGCAAGAGCCCGCGTTTTGCTGGATGTGGCGACCGCCGAACTCCTCTGATGATACTAACCACAGGCAATTTATAGTTGCAATTGAGGCAAAAGTTGGTCACGGCAATCTGGGCTGGTTTGGGCGATTGCTGTGAAATAGAGAAGCCAAGGTAGTAACCGCACTTGGGACAAGATCGGGCGCGAAATTTCGACATGGACATGTTGCTTTCGGCGACGTTACTTATTCATATCAGCAACGAATGTCAAGAAAACCGAATCGAGTTAGCGGTATTTACCGGTGGGAAATTCTTTTAGTGCGGTGTTAAAGTTCGGTTTTCCCAAGTTGTCGTGTTTTAGCCGCGAATCCTCCCAACGTAAGTATCCAGTTCTGCAGTCACGCGAGCGGCGGCAAGGCGAATCCATTGCCGGGTTCTCACAGTATATTTAACGCTGCGCCGCTTGGTAGTAGACCTCAAATTGCCCGGCGCCATGTTGCCGTCGCGTGGCCTGCCGCTTCATCTGGGCCATGATACTACTGGCCGATTTATGAGGAAGCCGCCAACCTCGGCTGCGTGCTTGGCATTCACGGCGGTTCCGGCGTCGGTCTTGGGCAAGATACGTTTACTGATCCTTGGGCTTCACGAGTGCTGCGCCATCCTGTGCCCTTGGCGCTGGAATTCGTCTCGCTCGTCTATCATGGCGTCCTAGACCGCTACAAAGAATTGCATATCGGCTTCTTGAAGGCGGCTGCGCTTGGGTACTGCTGTTGAAAGACCGTATGGATCGGGACGATAACGTTTACACCACCAGCACTGGGCATGCTCGCAGCCTTAGCGACTATCTCACCAGTGGTCAGGTGCTGGTTGGTGTCGAAGGCAACGAATGGATATTGCCCTTTTTCATCAAGCAGTGCGGCGCCGATGGTTTCGCTTACGCCTCCGACTACCCCCACGAGGTCGATTTGATCGCCGCCAGACAGATGATTCACGAAACTATCGAACGCCCCGACTTGACCCACGATGAGAAAGCCAAGGTGCTGGGACTCAACGCCAAGAAGTTTTTTCGGGTGTAGGAAAATTGGCCGCGTTCCAGCTGGTCAAAACTAAAATAGTTCAAGCTATCGGCAATGCAAAGCCGGGAGACTCCTCCCGGCTTTTGCTTTTTGAAGCCCAATGAAAAACTGCTTAGCGCCAGGCTTATCCATAAGCCATTAAAAATACGATGTTTATTTAATTTTCCAGGGTGGAACGGTATACCGGTTATATTAGTATATTCGATATTGCGAATATACTAATTCGACGTTACAATGTTCGATATCGCAGTTATCGGAGATTTCGTCGTGCCCGAGACATTAAGACAGTTTAAAGCGAGTATCTTTCAAGCCCTTGCCCATCCGACCCGAATCGCCATCCTTGAAGTGTTGCGAGACGGAGAATTGTCGGCCGGAACCATCATCGAGCGTTTGGCGATCGAGCAAGCCAACGCGTCGCAACATCTGGCGATACTCCGAGGTCGACAGATCGTCAGCAGCCGCAAAGAAGGCAACCAAGTGTTCTACTCTTTGCGCGACCCGCTGCTCAATGAGCTAATGGACATTATGCGACGCTACTTCCAAAGCCACGTAGAAGAGGCGGTATCCATGCTCAGGGAGATCGGCCAGACCGACACGGAGAATCCACACAAGTGAATGAGGTCGTCTCATTGAACGCAAACCGTAAATGGTTGCCTAAACTGTTTTTCTGTCTCCAGCATTACTCGCGACAAGAGCTGGTCGCCGATAGCGTCTCAGGCGTAACAGTAGGCTTAGTAGCCCTGCCATTGGCGATGGCCTTCGGTATCGCTTCCGGAGTGACGCCGCAGTCGGGGTTGTATACGGCGGTCGTCGCCGGTTTTCTGATTTCCGCATTTGGCGGGTCGCGGGTCCAAATCGGCGGCCCAACTGGCGCGTTTGTCGTTATCGTTGCCGGTATTATCGCGAAGTTTGGCCTTTCGGGTTTGTTCATGGTGACCCTGATGGCTGGCGTTTTGCTCATTGTGATGGGCATCACCGGCTTAGGCGCGGCGGTGAAATTCATTCCGCGCCCGGTTACCATCGGATTTACCAACGGCATCGCATTGCTGATCGCTTCGACCCAAATCAAAGACTTTCTGGGTCTGACCATTCCTGCCTCGCCAAGCGAATTTTTCGAACGGATGGAAGTCCTGGCTCAACAGTTGCCGACCCTTGATTGGCTTACGGCGGGAGTCGCGACTGCCTCCCTCGGCGTGATTCTTATTGCGCCGCGTATGACAAAGAAAATTCCAGGATCGATCATGGCGCTCTTTTTGGGCACCGCCGTCACCGCGCTGTTTAATTTGCCGATTGCCACGATCGGCAGCCAATTCGGCGGGATCCCCACCGGCTTGCCGACTTTTGCCATGCCGGAATTTCGCGCCGATCTGATTATTCCGCTTTTGCCTTCGGCCCTGACCGTAGCGCTGCTCGCCGCTGTTGAAAGCCTGCTGTCGGCGGTGGTGGCCGACGGAATGAGCGGCGATAAGCACAATTCCAATGTCGAATTGATCGCCCAAGGGGTGGCGAATCTGGCGAGTCCTTTGGTGGGTGGTATCCCCGCAACGGGAGCGATCGCGCGCACGGCAACTAACGTCCGTTCCGGCGCCAAGTCGCCGGTGGCGGGATTGGTGCATGCGCTTACTTTGCTGTTGATCTTGTTGATAGCTGCTCCGCTGGCTCGGTTTATCCCTTTGGCGACTCTCGCTGCGGTCCTATTCGTCGTCGCCTATAACATGGGCGAATGGCGAGAGATCGGCGCCATTTTGAAGCTTTCCAATGCCGACCGGGCGGTTTGGTTAACCACTTTCGCGCTCACAGTGCTGGCCGATCTCACGGTTGCGGTCGAAGTCGGCATGGTGCTCGCCGCCTTGCTCTATATTTATCGAGTTTCACAAACAACAACGGTGGCGACCATCACAGACGAACTGATAGAGAATGGCCGGCCGCACATTTTACAAGACAAATCCGTGCCCAACTATGTGACGATCTTGCGGATCCGCGGCCCGTTTCTATTCGGCACCACCGATAAGCTTGCCGAGGAGGCGCCGGATGTGAAACGCTTCGCACCTGTCGTGATTCTACGTTTACGCCATATGACGGCGATCGATGCCACGGGTCTTCACGCCATTGAAATGTTTGCCAAGCGCATTAAACAAGCCGGCAAAGTACTGCTACTGTGCGGCGCGCGCGATCAGCCGGCACGTTTTATCGACGAATCCGATACTGTCGAAGTCATCGGGCGGGAAAATGTTCTACCCCACGTGCAAGCCGCGCTTGACCGGGCTCAGGATATCTTCGAGGGTTTTGATGGCGTTGGTCTAGAGGTCGCCCGCGACTATACAGCCCATGCGCCGGCTTAGGTCGTTGAGACGATGATAAGCGGCGCCCATAGATGGTAGGCGCGTCCATGCCATCGTGCCTATTGGGCGTAATCTGTAAACTCTTCGAAAGCTGCTGCCGACTAACTCTCAGGCGAAGCGGGGAAGATCAGCGACTTGATGACCACCGGGACGGCGCCGGAAGAGGGAATCAAGGCGCCGACATCGATGAAGTCGAAGTCGCTGAGCGCGATGCCGTCGATGGAGATGATCGCAGTTTCCAGCTTCAGCTCTTCCTGGCAGTGCAGGCCGATGATGCCGCCGATGTCGCCGTCGTTGATCAAGACCAAGGGATGGCCTTTGGCGAGAATCTCTTTGAGTCCTTCGGCGACGCCGCTGCAAAACGCTTGCAGGCGAGCGAATGTCGCCGAGCCGTCCCAATGAAAAGCCACCGCGACCGGCTGGCGGCCATGCACCAGATCGAGGCGGCGCAGCGCGCTTAAAAGCGCATCGCGGATCGCCTCTTTGGTGAATTCGTTCTGCCCAAGCGGGAACTCGGGCGCGACCACGGCGATGTTGCGCACCGGCACGGCATCGTCGGGGGCGATGAAAATGGTATTGCCGCTCACTTGCACGGTGTATTGCGAGGCGCCGATCACCGTTGCGCGGATGCGCGCGTTAGGTTCTATCATCAACAGGCCCAGGCTGCCGGCGCGCTTGTGCACTTCTTCGGCGATGCGCGGTCCCAGGTCGCCGAAACTGGTCTTGGCGCGATTATAGATAAACTCCGACACGCCGCCGGAAAACATCACGCAGTCAATTTCGCCGGTATAACTAAGCGGTGGCAGGCGCAGCAAGTTCTTGATGTCGTCGTTGACCGATTCCGGTTTTAACATGGCGAACAGCTTGTCCATCATGCCGGAGACCATTTTGCGCAGATTTTCCTCTGAGATTTTATCGCCCATGGTCACCGAGAATCCGGCCCAGCCGGCGTGCTTGCGCGCCGCTTCTTCGATGCGCATGACCGCGCCGTCTTGGTCGAAGGCGAGCAGGCGCGCGCCAACATCGATGGCCGTGACTTCCTGGACTTTACCATTGTTGCAGACGGCGAACTTGCTGGTGCCGCCGCCGATATCGATGTTCAACACCACGCCGCCCATTTTTGCCGAATGCGCCACCGCGCCCGAGCCATGAGCTGCCATAGTCGCTTCGAGGCCGTCGCCAGCGCTGACCGAGACGAATTTGCCGGCTTCCTGGGCAAACAGCTCGGCAATGGCGCGGGCGTTGCGCCGGCGCACGGCGACACCGGTCAAGATCAGCGCGCCGGTGTCGACTTGTTCGCGGCTAATTTTCGCGATCCTATATTGGTCGTTGATGAACTTTCCTAGAGCCTCGACATCGATCCGGGTGTCGTCGACGTAAGGCGTCAGCAGAATCTGTGATTCGGCGATCACCTCGCGCTTAGTCACCCGGTAGCGCGATCCTTCCAGAGTCAATTCCAGCCGGGAGAATACCAAGTGCGACGTCGATGAACCGATATCGACGCCGACGCTGGTGAGCTGAAGGTTTTCTTCCTCCTGCATGTGGCGGTTGGCATTGGAAAACGAACCTCTAGGTGCAGTGGCCATAATTTATCCTGACGACGATCGAGGGAAATTGGATTTCTTGGAACGATGTGCGGTTACGGGTTCCGAGTTCCGGGTGTCGTGTTAACCCGAAACTCGAAACCGTAAACCCGAAACTTGATTAGTAGGAGTTCTTGTAGAGTTCCGGTTCCATGCGCGACTTGGCGCCGACCTTCTCGAGGGTCTCCTCGAACTCTTTGCGCAAGTACGGATCTTCTTCGTTGTACGGGATCGCGGTGCCGCCATCTTTCATGTCGATGGCGCCGTAGTCGATCGCTTTCTCGCCGGGACGGCCGCGCTCGCGTCCGGGCGCGTTGGGGCCGAACCACGCGGTTAAACGCAGAGGCTCCTTGCTGGCGCCGAAGTGGGCGTGGAACCAGTTGCCGGACATCGGCGCGGCGCTGACCATGCCGACCGGCTCGTAATCCTGGCGGCGGATCATTTCCGTGGTGCCGGCTTCCCAGGGCTTGGTGCCGAGCGACGCCGGCCAGGTGTAGGTGTAGCCTTTACCGCTCAAGCAGATCAGTACTGCGGCCGAGCCGTGGGCGTGGGCTTTCGAATAGCGGCCGGTCTCATGCTGGCCGATCCAATAATAGAAATGCTGCCCGGCCATATGCGGCTCAATGCGCCGATAACCCGGTGACCGGCGGTTGTCCATCGGCAACTCGCAGTTCATGACATCGGGGATGATGTTGGTCTTGCGCATCGCCAAACCGCGCACGGGGTCCGGAGTCACGTCTTCTTTGTATTTGAAATAATCATCAGTCGGATCGAAACGGTCTTTGAACTGATACGGACAGTTGAAGATAAAATCTTCATTGCCGAAGTTGTTCATGATGTTGGGTGCGGTAGTGCCGGCGAGCAGCAGCGCCGGGCTCGAAGTCGCGTTGACGATGCGATGGGTCGCGTTCATCGGGATCGCGAAAATCGAACCTTTCTGCCATTCGAATGTGAGCTTCTTGGGATTGCCTTCCACCCAGACTTCAGTGGTGCCGCGGCCGTCGACGACCAGATACTGCTCTTCATAGAGGTGCTTTTCCGGGTTCAGCGCACCGGCGCCGGGAACCTCGACGACGTAGCAGCCCCACAACCCCTCGGTGCCGAGCAGCTGAATAAACGTGCCGTTGCCACCCATGCGCTTCCACGGTTTGCGCGGCAGATCCTGCACCCGGCGCACGCCGATATCGCGATAGATCGGAATGCCCTGAGCTTCCATGAAGTCGTCATAAGGCGTATTCGGGCGGAGAAATTTGCCAAGACCAGCCCTGGTCTTTTTATCTGTCGGTTCGTTGAATGTCGACTCGGTGGGATGATCCATAATGCCTCCTGATAAAAATCTGATTTTGAATTGACCGGTTTCGCTTGCGATCGGAATCTGCGGACTCGGCAACTGATAAAACTGCTCAAGACCGGCGGATTTATTCGATCAATTTATAGTCTGAGAGATAGGGAGTCAAACGACGTGGGCGGTGGACTTGGGCGGTTTCGGCGGTCGGGTGCCTGATGGTCGACGGAGATAACTTTCCCGCAAAAAATTTTTCGTTGCAAAGCTCACTACGCTGATCATTTCGTAAACGTCAGCCGCTTATAGACCGCACGCACCGACTCTACGTCCCGTTTGCAGTATTCGACGATCTCGGGGAGCTTGCCGGCGCGGTAGAAGGGGTACACTTTGGAGCCGTCGAGGTTTTCTTTGGGGGAGGGGATGCCCAAGGCTTTCGATAAGGAGTCGAGGCTGGCGTGTTCGCGGCCCCATTTGCTCCACTCTTGCATCGTGTCGTAGATCGGTGCGTTGCGGAAGCGGGTGAACGGAATGTCGCGGCTCGGTTTGATTTGATGGATGACCGAGCGCTGGTAGATAAAGCGCATGTCGAAGTCGAGGATATTATGACCGACGAAGAGATTGCAGTCCGGGACGATCTTCCAGAAGTTTTTGATGATATCGGTTTCTTCGCCCTGCAGGACTTCGACGGCGCCGCTGAGCGACGGTTCGATGGTGTAGCAGAGACAAATAATTTTTGCCGACAATGCGGACAGGCTGAGTTTTTTTATCAGCTCCGGTTCATCGAGTTTAATTTGGGCGTCGAGCAGACCATTTTCCTCCAACGCTTTCTCCGTCGGCACGGTTTCGATGTCGAAGTAAAAAATTTTCATGGGTTCGCCCTGCAGTTTGTTGCCGATACTTAGAACAGCGTCAATTCGATATTAGACTCAGTTCCGACTTCCATCGCTTCGCCTAAGCGGAGAAAGATGAGTTTAAACGCTGCCACGCGGCGTCCCAAACTCCTTTCTGTCGCCTGAATATAAATCTCCGCCTGCTGGCGATAGCGCTCAGCGCCGGCGGGTAATTCATTTCGTTTAATCTTATCTGTCTTATAGTCGGCCAGGTAAAGCAAGCCGTTCTTCTCGTAGATCAAATCGATCACGCCTTCCATGATCTGACCGTTCCATGGCATCAGCAGCGGCACTTCACGGCCGAGAATCTTGGCCCCAGTGAGCTCGCCGTAGGCCGTGGAGCGGAAATAGTTTTGTAAAATTTCGTGCAGCTCAGTTTCGATCACGGCGCGGTCGCCAACGAACTCGGCCGGCAAAGCGCCGTTGATGAACTCGCGCAATTGCTCCTCGAGATTCGCAGTCTCGCCGCCAAACTGCCAAACCTGCAAAAATCGATGCGTCAAATCGCCGACCATGAGCGCCGGTATTTGGCGCGGCGCATGGCTGATAAATCTATCGGCGGCTTCGGTACTCGCTTCTTCCTGGCGCTTGAGCAGCGTCGGTGTCAGGAATGGCGTGCTCTGCTGGGCCTTTTGATAAATCGCCGTCCGGCGCGCCCAGTTGTCGACATAGGGTTTC
>DASSGE010000850.1:0-2775 GCA_035693605.1 Binatia bacterium | reverse complement strand
CGGTCCTTACCACTATGGGCCTGGAAGAACATATCAAAAACATGTGGTAGCATGTCGGGCGCAATGCCAATGCCGCTGTCCTCCACCGCAACGATGACTTCGCCAAGATTTATTGGGTCGGCTGTACTCACATTGAAAGATTGGAGCTTGGGCATGAATAATTCGGCAGCGTCAGCCCGTCCTCCAGCAAGCTCGGCTCGCAGTCGGATCTCGCCGTTTCGCCCAGTAAATTTCGCCGCATTATTCAGCAGATTGGCAAACACCTGGGTAAGGCGGGCCGGATCACCATGGAGCCATACCGGTTGTCGAGGCAGGTCGATCACCAACTTGTGGCTCCCCGAGTCTATCAAGGGTTGGCTGAGAGCGATCGCATGTTGGATAACGGTCGCCAGATCGACCGATTCCTTGCGCAGCTCCAAGCGGCGTGTGGTAATGCGACCTACGTCAAGCAGATCCTCCATCAACCGACTCATGTAGCCGACCTCTTGATCGATCAGATTCCGGCACCATTCGAGCTTCGGGTCATCGGACGCGACCGATTTTAAAATTTTGACGGCATTGCGAATCGGTGCCAATGGATTTCGTAATTCGTGTGATAGCGTCGCAATAAACTCGTCTTTGCGGTGGCTAGCCTCAGTCAATAATCGCTCGCCGTGTTTGCGTTCGGTGACGTCGAGAGTAAAGCAGCGACTGTGAACGAATGTGCCGCCTTCGAACAAGGCGCTAGAGTTGATCAAGACGTCCCGGACCGAGCCATCTTTGCAACGCAATCGCGCCGGCCAATCCCGCAAAGTCTCGCCACTCTGTAGACGTTCGAGTATCGCATCGATGACCGGCTGATCGACATGAAATTCGGCAATATGACGGCCGACGTATTCCTCGCGCGTATAACCCAGGAGATCGAGCTCGGCCTGATTGACGCGCAAAATTATCCCGTTCGGACCGACCCAGTGCAGGCCGATGCTGGCGTTCTCGAAAAAATCTGCCAACTCGCGCTCGCTGCGGCGCAAATCATTTTCCGCGCGGCGGCGCTGGCTGACATCGCGGAACACCAGCACGCATCCGGCCAGTCGGCCCTGTTCATCGCGGATCGGCGCGGCGCTGTCATCGATTGGCCGTTCCGCGCCATCCCGTGCCATCAGCATTGTATTATCGGCCATTCCGACAATCGCGCCTTCGCGCAAGACCCGCATCACCGGATTTTCGACATGCTCGCGGGTCTGCTCGTGAATAATACGAAATGCGGCGTCAAGCGGCTGCCCCAAGGCATCGTGCTGCGGCCAGCCGGTCAGAGACTCGGCCACCGCATTCATAAAGGTTATCCGACCATCGGCATCGGTACTGATCACGCCATCTCCGATACTGGCCAGGGTAACGCGCAGCCATTCCGATTGTTGCCGCGATGCCTCTTCGGCGCGGCGGCGAACCAAGCGAATGGTCTGGGCATTCTGCCATGCCACAGACCGAAGCAGCTGTTCCTCGTCGTAATTTGTCGCCATTAGTCCCCTCTAAGAATTTTCGCCGCGAGTGCGGTTCCCTGCACGCGCGCGGCGATTTTTGCAAAGGCCGTTTCCCGGGTCGTCGAGGTGTCGTCACAGAATGGCGAGAAACCGCAGTCGTCGGTGGTGCCTAGTTGCTCGAGTGGAATATACTCGGCCGCTTCGAGGATTCGGTCGCGAACTTCCTCCGGTGTTTCGATCCGCGGGTCGATCGGTGCGATCACGCCGATAAACACCCGATGCTCGGTTTTGAGCTGGTCGCGGATGATCTTCAGAACGCGCCTGCGGTCCGGTTCGCCGGCCAAGGCAACAAAAAAACTACCCACTTGCAACTCAAACAGGCCGGGTAGAAGCGCGGCGTAATCCACGTCCGCGCTATGAGTAGAGTCGAGATCGCCGCCTGGGCAGCAGTGCACTCCTATACGCTGTCGTTCTTCGAGCGAAAAGCGTGCCAAGGCCAAATTATTGAGGTCGATGAAGCTGTGCAGGAGTTCGCCCGAAGGATCGATCTTGAGGGCCAGCCGAGCTTCGGTAAAATCGATCTGCACCTTGTGCGCGCCTTTTTTCAGACAGGCGCGGACTTCGATCTCATGCTCGCGCAACAGTTCTTCGATGAACTGCTCGCGCGAGTAGCCGGGAATGGCATCGGGCGGGTACATGAGGCTGAGCGCCGATGGGGAGATCACGGCTTGCTTTACCGGCACATGGGCATAACGCAATGCCTCATCGAGGTAACTATCGGCATAGGTTCGATAACGAAACGGCCCATCAGTCAATCGCAGCATCCGCCGCGTGTGACCCGCCGTGAAGGGTATTTTAAAACCATCGGGCGCCGCGTTCGGCAAACCTTGCACGCTATAAGTCCAGAAATTTTGATACTTGCGCTGTTCGCCGTCGGTGATCACCGGGGATCCTGTGGCTTCGAAACGCTCGATAGTGTCGCGGACGGCATTTTCAAAGAGGGCCTCGAATGACGGATCAGCGGGATCCTTTAAGGCTATCGCATTGATCAACTCAAGAGGTCGCGGAATACTGCCTATGGGCTCGGTCGGAACGGCCATAAAGACGCCCTCTATTTGGCTCGGTAAGTACTGCCGCTTACTAAACCCATCACTTCACTTGATCCGATTAACTTTTTAACGCTAACTGGCCATGTTCAATCGAGAACCTCACGCAAAATTTTCTCCAGCAATTGGTGATCGATGGGTTTGGTGAGGTGGTGCCGAAAGCCCACCTGAGTCGACTCCTCGCGGTCTTCGTCTCGTCCCCATCCGGT
>DASSGE010000849.1:0-4562 GCA_035693605.1 Binatia bacterium | reverse complement strand
TTTTTGACGGTAAACAGCTCAGCTTCACCAATTGCCGAAAGTTTCGCGTCGAGCGGACACCCTGTGGACAGAAAGAGGGGCGGTCTGGATTATCATTTCGCTCTAGCCGAGATCCAGGACGAAGTCGAATTTGGCGGTCTTGCTCCCGGGTAAGCCGCTGAGCGCGACAACGAGTTTGGCATTGAAGATAAAGTCTCTTTTGTTTTCCGGCTCACCGGGAAAGTAGAGTTGAGTAGTGAGCGCTGGGCGATTGGGTGCCTGAACCCTTACGTGGAAATGACGCGTTCGTCCAGGATAGAGTCCCGGCACGACGGTCTCGAAACGGTATCTGCCGGCTCCGTCGGCAAACTGGTGGCCGCGCAGTCTGTAGCCGGCGTTGTCATAGGCTCCATTTCCATCGGCCTGCCAAATGTCGACGAGTGCTCCCGCAACCGGCTTACAGTGGGTCGATCGGACATTGCCTTCAAGAACGATTTTGCTTCCTTGTATGCCAGATTCGATCAACGATTTTCGCTCGGGCGAGCGCGGCTTGAAAAATGGTCCCGCCGTTTGCGGCGGCGTGATGTCGTCAGCGTCAGCACAAGCCGGTGTTGGCTCGACCCCGACTGTGGCGGCAATAGCATCTAGCCCACCGTCTGTCCGGTTGAATAATACATCGGATGCGATTAGCGACGCGGCCAAAAAGCCGCGCCGCGTCAAGCTGAAATCCTTGGCCGACTTCATGGGAATAACTTTGCACGGCATCGATTAGCAGGCAAGATCCTTTGCAGTGAATAATGGTTGGAGTTGACAGCGCGCCCGATTCTTGGCGATATGGTAGGCTCGGATGTTCGTTCACCTCGGGGGTCATTATGTTCGACAGTTCTAAGATTCAACCGCATATCGCTTTTACCGACCTGCGCGAGTGGATGGCGGAGGCGGACAAGCTCGGCGAATTGAAGACCGTGCGCGGCGCATCATGGCAGGAGGAGATCGGCTTGGCCACCGACGTCGTGGTGCCGCCGGATGACGGTCCGGCGGTGATCTTTGACGAGGTGCCGGGCTGCCCGACGGGGTTTCGTGTCATTATCAATTGTTTTGCCGGCAAGCGGCGTGCGATGACTTTCGGCTTTCCTCAAGGATTGACCAAGCAAGAATTGAGTGACGCCTACTTCGCGCACTACCAGAGCGACGCGAAGCATCTCGCCCCCGTATTCGTCGACGGCGGACCGGTGTTCGAAAACATCGTCAAGAAAGACGACATCGACATCGAGAAATTTCCGACGCCGATCTGGCATCGCGACGACGGCGGCCGCTACATCGGCACCGGCTGCTATTCCGTGACGATGGACCCCGACGAGAAATGGATCAACGCCGGCTGTTACCGGGCGATGATTCAAGACAAGAAGTCGGTGAGCCTCTTGATGGTGCCCGGCAAGCATGGCTACATGCACCGGCAAAAATACTTTCGCAAGGGCGAGCGCATGCCGATCGCGCTGGTGTTGGGCGGCGATCCGTTGTTTTTCTTCATGGCCGGCACCGAGCATCCTTACGGCGTCTGCGAGTATGACGTCGTCGGCGGCATGCGGCGCAAGCCGGTCGAAGTAGTCCGCGGCAAGATCACCGGGCTGCCGTTTCCGGCCAATTCCGAAATCGTATTCGAAGGTTTTCTCAACAACGATAACCGCAAGTTCGAAGGGCCCTTCGGCGAGTGGACGGGTTACTACGCCTCGGACGAGAGCGCTCAGCCCGTGCTCGAAATCGAGGCGATCTATCATCGCAACGACCCGATCATTCTCGGCGTGCCGCCGATCGGCGGCGGCTCGGACGAGATGGCGCGCTACCGCGCGATCATGCGCTCGGCCATGCTCAAGAACGAGCTGCGCAACGCCGGCGTGCCCGACGTGACCCAAGTCTGGCCGCACGAGATCGGCGCGTCGCGCATGCTGGTGGCGCTGGCGATCAAGCAGCGCTATCCCGGCCATGCTAAACAAGTGGCGACCCTGGCGTCGAGCTGCGGCGCCAGCGTCTACGGTTTGAAGATGGTCATCGTCGTCGACGACGACATCGATGTGTCCAATCTCGACCAGCTCATGTGGGCGATGTTGTCGCGCTACGATCCGGAGACTTCCGTCGAGATCGTCAAGCGCATGCGCAGCACGCCCGCCGATCCGCGCTTGACGCCGGACCAAAGAAAGATCCGCGACTTTACCAATTCCCGAATGATCATCGACGCCACCCGCCCCTTCGAGTGGGGCGACAAGTTCCCTAAAGTGAACGCGCCGAGCCAGGATGTCGTGCGCAAAGCGCGCGAGATGTTCGGCTACCTTTTGAAATAAGTATCAAGGATGAAGGCAGAAGGATGAAGTTAAAGCCGTCGATTCCTAATCCGGATAATTCATCCTTCACCCTTCGAGCTTCATCCTTGTTTTTTACCACATTACTTGGCCGCCGTTGGGTTGCAGCAACTGGCCAGTGATAAACGACGCGCGGTCGCTCAACAGAAAATCCACCACGGCGGCGACTTCTTCCGGTTGACCTAATCTTTTCATCGGCAAGCGTGCCTCGAAGGCGCGCCGGGCGGTTTCGAATTCTTCTTGAGTTCGATTGGCGCGCAAGAGCGGCGTGTCGATCGGGCCCGGGCCGATGGCGTTGACGCGAATATGCGGCGCGAATTCCAGCGCCAAGGATTTCGCCAGCGAGTAGAGCGCGGTCTTGGCGGCGCAGTAGTTGGCCGCGTTGGCCACGCCGACGATGGCAAAGTCAGATGACGTGATGACGATGGCGCCGGATTGTCTCGGCACCATGTGGCGCAGCACTGCTTGGCAGAAATTGAAAGTTCCCGTGACATGGGTATCGATGAGCAGCGACCATTGCGCCAGCGTCATGTTGGCCACCGTGGCGCGGGCATTGACGCCAGCATTACTGAACAGGCAGTCGATCTTGCCGAACTTGTCGATCACTTTTCCAATCCAACCATCCACCTGCACTTGGTCGCGGACGTCGAAGATGCCGGTGAAAACGGAATTCCCCGCAGACTGTATAATCTCCGCAGTCGCTGTGACGTTGGCTTCGTTCAAATCGCATATGCATACATGGTCGCCGTTGCGCGCCAAACGAATCGCCGTGGCCCTCCCCATGCCGCTGCCGCCACCGGTGATGACGGTGACGCGCGGATTTTCCGCTGCTACCATAGCGTCGAACCTCCATTGACGCGCAGGTCCTGGCCGATGATGTAGGAGCTGTCTTCGCTTAACAAAAACAGACAGGCTTCGACCATGTCTTGGACATTGCCGATGCGGCCCAGCGGGATGTGATCCTTGCGCGACTGCATGTACTCGTCCGATACCACCGCGCGCGGCATCGGCGTGTCGGTGATGACCGGAGAAATCGTGTTGACGCGGATATTATCGGCGGCAGCTTCGACGGCGAGGGCGCGAGCTAATCCCAGGATGCCGCCTTTGGAGGCGGCGTAGTGGGCGACGTTCTTTCCTCCGGTGCGGGCGGCCATGGAAGAGAACAGCACGATGCGGCCGAACCGAAGCGGCGTCATGTATTTGAGCGCCGCGCGGCACGAGAGAAACATGCCTGTTAAATTAACTTGCAGCGTCTGGCGCCACGCGTCAAGACTGAGATCAAGAAACGGTTGCGGTCGGTAGATGCCGGCGCAGCAAATCAGATAATCGATGGCGCCATGCTCGGCGCCGATGGCGTCGAAGGCACGGTTGACCGACGCTTCGTCGCCGACATCGATAAGATGGAAACGCGCGTTGTTTGCACCGGAGTTGACATCGAGGATATGGACGACAGCGCCCTCGGACGCAAGCCGGGCCGCGATGGCGCCGCCGATGCCGCCGCTTCCCCCGGTGATGACCGCAACGCGGCCATTGTGTTCGTTGGTGTTAGGCATGGCGCAAGTGGATCAGTTGTGCGCCCCGATGCCGGGGAGAGTTTGCACGTGACCCCAACTGTCTCAGAAACAGCGAAGTCGATGACCGGTTATTTGAGCAGGATCTCTTTGAGTTTCTCGACCAAGCCTTTGTCCAGGCTGTAGGTTCGCTCGACAATTTTTTCCATCTCTTCGCCGGTCAATGGATTCATATCGAGCCGGGCTTTTTGCGCGTCGGCGATGAACTCCGGGTCTTTATACGTGTCGGCCAGACCTTTGCGCAGCACGGCGACTCGATCTTTCGGAGTTCCGGGCGGCAACACATAGGGTCGTGCGATGGCGGCATAGTCGTACGCGCCGGTTTGGACGATCTTGCGCCCATCTTCGCTCTTCACGTAATCGAGGATCGACGGCACTTTGGGAAGTTCAGGGTGGCGGCCGCCGGGATAGATCTGCAGAATGACGATGACGGATCCAGTTTCGATCTCTTTTACCCAACCCGATTTGAAAGACTCCCATGAATTGACCAGGCCGTGCAGTTCGCCGCTGTTTACGGCCAATTTGATGTCCGCGGTGCCTTTGTAACCTGTCACGAGTTGAATCGGCACTCCGACAGTGGCGCGCACCACCTTGGCAACGTCATCGGTTGCCGCGCCGGGGCCGACGCCGCCGAACTTAAGCGGGGTTTTGCTCG
>DASSGE010000848.1:0-3225 GCA_035693605.1 Binatia bacterium | reverse complement strand
GCCCTGCATCCCGACTTCGATCGCAACCGTTACGTCTACATCAGCTACACCAAACCACTCGATGAGAAACGAACAACACTGGCCGTAGGACGCGCGGTCTGGGATGGTCGTGCGCTCACCGGGATGACCGACGTCTTCGTTGGCGAAGGCGGCGGCGGGGGGCCAATCGCTTTCGGCGGCGACGGTATGCTCTATATCTCCTCGGGAGGAGGCGGCGAAAAGGCCACTCAGACAGCAAACAGCCTTGGCGGCAAGATCCTCAGACTCACCGATACCGGGGCAATACCACCGGACAATCCGTTCGTGGGCCGCACCGATGCGAGACCTGAAGTTTTCACGATGGGCCACCGCAACACGCTGCGTATGGCCAAACATCCCGGTACCGGCGCGATCTGGCAGGTCGAGATGGGTCCGAACGGCGGCGACGAAGTGAACATCCTCGTGCCCGGCGCCAACTACGGATGGCCGCTTGTCAGCCTCGGTCGTACCTATGCCGGACCGTGGCAGGCGCAATTCACGAAGGAAGGCTTCCGCGACCCCATCATCTTCTGGATGCCATCGATTGCGACATCCAGCATCGCCTTCTACACCGGCGACCGGCTGCCCAAATGGAAAGGCGATATTTTCGTCGGCGGAATGCGCTACGGGGAGATTCCAAACACGGGACGGCTCGAGCGGATCCTCATCAATAAGAATCTCGAAGAACTGCGGCGGGAACCGCTGCTCGTTGATCTGCGTCGCCGGATTCGGGACGTGAAGCAAGGACGCGACGGCCTGTTGTACCTGCTCACCGACGGGGAGGAGGGAGTGATCCTTCGGATTGAGCCGGTGGAATAAGGGAGACGGTGTTGTGAGTTGAAGAAATCGGAAATCGGACGAACGGAAAACTCAAATCCGAGAGTTCATAATCTCAAATCGGACGGTCGACGCCGCTTGACGGTCCGAATTGAGATTTCTTCAACTCACGCCGCTTGTCGTTACCCTTACGAGCTCGTGCCACTGGGCAGGCGGGACCGTGTGCTTTCCTCGCGGTACCAATCAATTCCACGCGTCGCAAACATGATCCCCGCGATGCTTGCGAAAAGACCAATCGAACCCACAAGCAATGCCGCGTCTTCATTGGTCAACAGGACAAACAAGTACCCGTAAAGAACAGTTGTGCCCGCCGTTATCACAGCCATGTGTCGAGCGTGCTTGAAGATGACCCTGCTATAGGCAGCGATCATGGTGACGACGGCTAAACATGCAATCCCATACGCGATCGGAAACGGGAGGTGCTCTGCCAGCGAAAGCTCCAGCAGGTAAAACACACACATCGCTGAGCCGAGCAGCAAGTACTGAATCGGATGAACCCTCGTGCGCGCCAGGATCTCGATAAGCCACACCGAAGCGAAAGTGAGCAGAATAAAGAGAATCGCGTACTTCACGCTGCGCTCGGCCATGCGATAGGTATCGACAGGTTCTGTCAGCTGAACGCCGAACCGTGATGCTTCGATCGCCTGACGCTTCTCGTTTGAACTGCTCACAATCCAGGATTGCGGGTAGTTGCGGCCGAGATACGAAACCTTCCACGTCGCATCGAATCCGTCCTGCGCTGAAACCGAGCGATCCGTGGGAAGCCAACTGCCCTGAAAGCTCGGATTCGGTGAATTCGAGGTGAGTTGAACGCTGGTTTCTTCGGCGAACGGTGAAAGATACACGCCGGAACTTCCATTGAGCGAGAGGTTGAACGAGAACGGCGCGGCGATGCTGGAGGGGGTCACCGCGACTGGCGCGTGAATGCCCGCGCCCGCGTCGGCAAACGCTCCCGTCCCCGGAAGAAATGCGGCCGGCTGCCGGTTCCACGTCACTGCCGACTGCTCGCGGATTGCGCGCACGTCCGAAATGCCTAACGCCAGATGTGCCCGGCTCCAGTCCACGGTAGCCGGGTCGATGCCCAGGATCTTCAGATTGGGCTCGGCAAACTCACCTTCCATGGATAGGTTCAAACGATACACAGGGACGTTGAAGATTCCGCGGCTGCGCGTCTCCACGTCGATGCGACCTGTGGCCCGGAGGGTTTTCGGCAGAAACACGCCATGGCGCGTCTCCAGCCGTTCGGTCTCTTTGCCGGCGGCCGAAGTCTCGACCGTACGGACGGTATACGGCAGGATCAAAGCGGGCCCCGTAACTGTTTGCGTGTTCCCCCAGCTCGACGCGACCTCTGCCATTACCGTCTCATGGCGGCTTTGCCGCTCCCACACGAGCTGGTAGATCATCACGATTGGAATCATGAGAAGGAGCGCCAGCACCCCGACCAGACAAAGGCGCAACAATTTGGAATTCTGTATTCCGGCCAGACCTTGATCGATGTAGCTCATTGCGTGCAGTCACCTCGGTGACGAGTACTTTATGACGCAAAGTCATCCCGGCCGCAAGAAAATTTTCGGGCCCTACGGCCGGGACCTCGATTGTGGGGTGAGGACGGAGCCAGTGCCAGCCTTGGTTGTACAGTGTCTAGATCTCGACTTGCAGGGCCTTCAATCCTCTGAGATTGAAATTGTTTCGGTACTCGGGTTTGTCGCCGCTCAGTCGAAGGTTGGGGCAGCGCCGGCTCATCGCACGAAGTGCAAGCTGCGCTTCCAGTCGCGCCAGAGGAGCACCCAGGCAGAAGTGTGCGCCCGCACCAAAAGCGATGTGTTTGTTCGCCGCGCGTCCCACGTCAAAGCGATCCGGGTCCGGGAATTGCGCAGGATCCCTGTTGGCAGCGCCAATGACAAGATACAGCCACTCGCCTTCACGAATTTTTGTGTCGTGGATTTCGAGGGCGGTTTTCGCAAGGCGAGTCGTGAATTGAATGGGGCTGTCGTAACGCAACATCTCTTCAACTGCTGTCGGAACAAGCACGGGATCGCTCCAGAGACGCCGTCGCTCATCGTCGTGGTTCAGCAGCGCCAACATGCCGTTGCCGATCAAATTTGTCGTTGTTTCGTTGCCGGCCACGAGAAGAAGGACCAACGTGCTATACAACTCATCTTCGGAAAGCCTTCCGCCTTCTTCCTCTGCCTGAACCAGCGCACTGAGCAGGTCGTTGCCGGGGGAGAGACGCCTGGTGGCGGCAATCGCACGAAAATAGTCCACGAGTTCTGCCCGAGCGGCCATGACCCGGCTCAGGGTCCTATCTGGTAAGGCGGCCGGATCCCCGGCAAGAACGGCGGAAAGGTCATCCGACCATGCCTTGAACTT
>DASSGE010000847.1:0-5772 GCA_035693605.1 Binatia bacterium | reverse complement strand
ACCACGATACTGTCGGGCAAGGCCTGCCGCATTGTTTGAGGATTTACCGCGGCGCAAAATTCGCCCTGGAGTGGGGCAAAGAGAAATTTTCCGCGAGCGGGATCTCGGGCGATCAGAAATCGCACCAAGCCGTGACAGTGGGCGCAATGGCCGTCGTAAAAAACCATGGTCGGAGTGTCGGCCATCGCCTTGCCGGTGCGGAAGCTGATTCCGATATCTACAGCCGGGAGTGCTTCAAGATTTCCAATGCCGCCAATCTGCCGGACGCGGCCATGACTCCGCCGCCGGGGTGGGTGCACGCGCCGCACATGTAAAGATTTTTAATCGGTGTGCGGTACTTTGCCCAACCGGGCACTGGTCTTAGAAAGAATAGTTGGTCGAGTGTCAGTTCACCTTGAAAAATGTTGCCTTCGGTCAGGCCGAACTCTTGTTCCAAATCCCACGGCGTGACCACCTGGCGATGCAGGATGATGCTTTTCAAATTAGGCGCGTACTCGCTTAGCGTGTCGATGACGGCATCGCCTAACGCGTCGCGTTTCTCCGGCCATGTGCCGCTCGCCAAATGATACGGCGCGTACTGGACGAAGATTGACATGACATGTTTCCCTGGCGGCGCCATCGATGGGTCGAGCATCGACGGCAGGATAATATCCATGTAGGGTCGGCGCGAAAAGTCACCGTACTTGGCGTCGTCGTACGCGTGCTCGATGTAGTCCAGGCTTGGGCTGATGGAGATCGCTCCCAAGAGATGGGGGCCGTTGCCCGGCATGCTGGTGAAGTTGGGTAGAGCATCGAGTGAAAGATTGACCTTCGCCGAAGAGCCGCGGATTTTGAAATCGTTTACTTGCTTCAAGAACGGTGCTTCGAGATGCTGACTATCGATCATCTTTAAGAACGTCCGTTTGGGATCGACGCTAGAGACCACGACTTTGCCCTGAATCTCCTCACCGGAAGTCAGGACCACGCCGGTGACCCGGCCGTTTTTGATCGTGACTTGATCGACCGTGACCTGGCTTCTGATTTCGGCGCCAAAATGACGCGCGGCCTCGGCGATGGCGTTACTGATAGCGCCGGTGCCGCCGCGGGCGAAACCCCAGGACCGAAATGCGCCGTCAAGTTCGCCCATGTAGTGATGCAAGAGCACATACGCCGTTCCCGGCGAGCGCGGCCCCATGAAGGTGCCGATGATGCCACTGGCCGACATGGTTGCCTTGAGCACGTCGGTTTCGAACCACTCGTCGAGAAAGTCTGCCGAACTCATGGTCATCAGTTTGGTAAGCTCATAGACGAGTTTGTCGCCAAGGTCGCGAAAGTGACTACCCAGCTTGGCTAAACCGATTAGATCTTTGGGATTCCAAGTCGTCGGCTCCGGCGGGATCATGCCGAGCATGGGCTTAACCGCCAAGGCCATCTGCGCCATCAGTTGACCGTACTGTTCGTACGCTTCGGCATCGGTAGCCGAATGGCGTGCAATTTCCCGGCGCGTCTGGGAGTGATCGCCGCTGCGGAACAGGTGATCGCCGTTGGGCATCGGTGTAAATGTGCTGTCGAGTGGAATGATTTCGAGATCGTATTTTGGCAGTTCCAGATCCCGAATCACTTCCGGCCTGAGTAAACTCACGACATAGGAGCACACCGAATATTTGAAACCGGGGTAGATCTCCTCGGTCACCGCCGCGCCGCCGAGCACATGGCGGCGCTCCAAAACGAGAACATTTTTGCCGGCTTTGGCAAGGTAAGCGGCGCTGGTCAGACCGTTGTGGCCGCCGCCGATGATGATTGCGTCGTATGAAGCCATGATGCGGTTTGCTTAATGAGGCATATTTGGTAATTTCGCCCTACAAGTCAATCAGACAAGCAAATCGATGCGAGATAGAGACGGAGAGAAGACAAACGGACGAGGATGGGCAGTGCGGCGGTCGTCGAAATACTCTATCTAGCTATGCCGATCGGAACTCCTTTTCATTCGCGCACAGCGGCATTGTGTGTCAGCCAAAACTGGCGCACGTGGTCAGGGTACTTCGTCGCCAGCTCTTACGATGTGGTGCACGATTATGAGTATCACGCGATCCGCAATACCGCGGCGCTGATCGACGTTTCGCCGCTGTACAAATACGACGTGCGCGGCAAGGACGCGCTTAAACTGGTAAATCGCGTGATCACCCGTGACGCCGCGAAATGCGTCGTCGGCCAGGCGTTGTATAGTTGTCTGTGCGAAGATGACGGCGCGGTAATCCAAGACGGCACGGTGTTTCGCCTGGACGAGGACTATTTTCGTTTCCACCTTGCCGATCCGGCCTTGCGCTGGCTCGGTCTCAATGCGCGCGGCATGGACGTGTCCATTGGGGAAGTTTCCGAGCAAGTTGCCGCTCTGGCATTGCAGGGTCCCCACGCTCTGAAAGTTCTCCAGCGCGCTGTCGACAGCGATCTCAATCAGCTCAAATTTTTTCGTCTTACCTGCGGCAAAATTCTTGACGTTCCCGTGGTCATTTCGCGCACCGGTTATACCGGCGATCTCGGTTACGAGTTGTGGTTCGGTGCCGAGCATGCGATTCAGATTTGGGATTGGTTAATCGAGCAGGGAAGCGGTTTCGGCATCAAACCCACGGGTATATTGGCGCTCGATGTGGCGCGGCTCGAGGCGGGATTTATTCTTTTAGAAGTTGACTACATCGGTGCCGAAAAAGCGCTGATCGAGTCGCAGCGCTCTTCGCCATTTGAGATCGGCCTAGGCTGGACGGTGGACTTGCGCAAGGATCATTTTGTCGGCGCTAGAGCGCTACGGCAGTCTGATTCACAAACTCCGGTGCGGCAGATCGTTGGCTTGGAAATCAATCTGCTCGACTACGAATATCTCTACCACCAGGCGGGGTTGGCGCCGCAATATCCTTTGGTCGCTTGGCGCGGCAGCGTCCCACTCCGTCAGGATGAAAGGCAAGTCGGTTACGCCACAACCGGTGCGTGGTCGCCGGCGATGAAAAAGTATTTCGCCCTGGCGACTCTCGAGAAATCTTGCGTATCGGCTGGTACACAGGTCAATATCGATGTCACGGTCGATCACCGGCAAAAAAGCGTCAGCGCGACGGTGGTCAAGCTGCCGTTCTACGATCCGCCACGCAAACGCGCAGTTCTTAGCTGATCAGCTTTCGTGACGACCGCTGTGACCTCAAACGGTTGCGCAGAATCTAAGGAAGATTTCCCGCTTGGGTCGAAATGACATTGCATGGTTTTTTGTCGCTTACGCAGAGATTGTGAATTGGCTAGCGCACCGGCCGGACAGTCACGCCGCGGTTCTGCAAATACTTCTTGCAATCGGCGATAGAAAACTCGCGGAAATGGAAGACCGATGCGGCGAGGGCTGCGCTGGCTCCGCCTTGGGTGAGCCCATCGTAGATATGCTCCACATTGCCGACGCCGCCTGAGGCGATCACCGGGATCGCAACCCGCTCTGAGATCGTCCTGGTTAGTGCCAAATCATAGCCCGCCTTGGTGCCATCGCGATCCATGCTGGTAAGCAGAATCTCTCCCGCGCCATATTTCTCCATTCGCTCCGCCCACTCAGAGGCGTCGATGCCGGTGGGATTGCGCCCGCCGTGGGTAAAAACTTCCCAGTGATCGCCGACGCGCTTGGCGTCGATCGCAACGACGATGCACTGGCTGCCGAACATTTCCGCAGCCTGTCGGACAAACTCCGGCCGCTTGACCGCTCCGGTGTTGATCGATGTCTTATCGGCTCCGGCCCGAAGCAGAGCACGAATCTCGTCGACTTCGTTAACGCCGCCCCCGACCGTAAGTGGCATAAAGACCTGCTCCGCCGTGCGGGCGACGACGTCGAGGATGATGCCGCGTTGTTCGTGTGACGCGGTAATGTCGAGAAAACAAAGCTCATCGGCCCCTTCCTGATCGTAGATCCGCGCGATCTCCACCGGATCGCCGGCATCGCGCAATTCGAGAAATTTTACGCCTTTAACAACTCTTCCGGCTTTGACGTCGAGGCAGGGGATAATTCTTTTTGCCAGCATTTCGGTACGCGAGTTTAGCCAAGCCGCTTCTGATTCACAACCTGACCGAATTCCCGACGGTATTGGAGTACGATACAGGCAAAAAAACATGTAGTCTTACGACTTTATGCTTGACAGTACACTGTATATCGAGCTAAAAGGATTGAAATCCAATACTAAAAGCGTAGAAAATTATCTCAAATTTTTGCGATCATAATACTTTTGACTTGACAGAAGTAGGCTGGTGGGCTAAAAGACGCCGAACGTAAGACTAAATACTTAGTCAATTTTAAGGGAGGCAAAAGGAGGCAAATGATGAGAAAGAAAATGTGGTTAGCGAGCATGCTAGCTGCTTTCCTTTTAACTGCGGGAACGGTTCAAGCGCAGACTGTTAGTGACAAGATCAGCGCGCTCGAGCAAGAACTGCAGCAGCTAAAAGAACAGCAGATCGAGTTGAAGAAAGAGGCGACGGCAGCGGCGGCAGCGATGCCTTCGTTTTCGTATCGTCCAGGCAATGGTTTAAATATCGAAGCGGCGGACAAATCCTGGGGGCTGCGGTTCGCCCTGGAATCCCACTTCCGCTATAATTTTGAGGAAGGGCGCGATCAGACGGGCCGGACCAACGGCCAGCTTATGGGCCGGCGGTTTCGTCCTGGCGTTTTTTATTGCCTCAACAACTGCTTGTGGGAAATCGAAGCGACTCTCGATCTTGACGGCTGGGGCACAGGTAACGGCAAGAATAATACGGCCACCGGCGTGGGTTCGATGTTGCAGCGTGGCGCGGTCAACTTCCATGGTGAAAATATCAGCCCATGGTTGCCGACAGTGCAGTTCGGTATGGAAGTGCAAAATGCCGCAGGCGGCAGCTTGGCTCGTCAGGGCTCGGGCAGCACCGGCGCGCAAATGGAGTATGACTTGGTTAGCCGCAACAACGGCTTCAACACCGGTCGCGCGGGCAGCGGCGTGGTGCTCAACTGGGATGACAGGAGCCTAAGTGGCATCGGCATCCCGGGCCGCATCGGTCGGTTCCAAGTCGGCATGTCGAATATCGCCAAAGGCGATGACGGCACGCAGAGCTTTACGGATCGTCAGGACTTCAATATCTACGGATCGATCCAGCCGTTCTCGCAGGTCAAGAACAAATGGATCAGCGGTTTGACCTTCGAGTATGGTTCCTGGTTCTGTAACAACGATACCCGAGATCCCCAGGGCAGTTGCGCCGACCGCTATCGCATTCAGGATCACGGCGACGGCGGCCGCATGACCTTGTTTGATACCGGAGCGGGGAGTGTTGGTAAGGGACTCACTACTGCGATGGGACCAGGCGTGGTGTGGAACGTTGGCCCGTACACCCTGCGCGCAATGGGTTCGTTTTTACGAAGCGCAGACCGGGGTGAAACTTCGGGTAATAAGAAGGCCACTGGCTTCTTGATCGGTCATGACTTGTTTCTGTGGAGCCCGAAGGGTTGGCTGACCGGATCGGCGACGACAACCGGCTCAGTGCTAATCGGCACACACTTTGAGCGGGCCGACATCTCTTCGACGTGTAACGATTTTGGTACATGCGGGGCTACAACCACTTTGCTTGGCCAATTCCATCGTAACCGCATCCTGCTTCGTGAGTGGGACATTTGGTATTTCATCGCGCCGCGCATGAGCATCGGTGTAAACTTCCTGTGGTACGACGCCGCGAACTTGGGTAATCGCAGCAACCAGGCGGGATATCAGGTCGGCAAATGTGATAAGACAGGTGTCGGCACTGCCACTGACT
>DASSGE010000846.1:0-2617 GCA_035693605.1 Binatia bacterium | reverse complement strand
AGTTTTGTAACTCCAGAGCAGCGAGTAGCTGATGCGAAGTGATCCGCCCTCTCTCGAGTAAAAATTGTCCAAAGAATCTAGTGCTCATAGTTGTACTCCGGCTTCTTGGCAAACGTTTGTCAACTGCGCCAGCATGTTGTCCTTCTGTAGCGGCTTTTGCAGAAAACTCCTGGCGCCTTTCTTGAGACAATCCTGGACGGTTGCCTCGGCGCCGATCGAGCTCACCATCACCACACACGCGGCGGTGTCGACACGGAGTAGGCGCTCGAGAGTTTCGACACCGGTGACTTCAGGCATGACGACATCGAGCAACACCAGTTGGGGCTTGATTTCTTTGAATTTCTCCACGGCCTCGGGCCCGCTGCTGGCGGTGGCGACGACCTCGAAATTGCTGCCTCGCAACTGCGCCGCGAGCATGGCGAGCATAGTTTTGGAGTCATCTACGGCAAGAACTTTTACTTTATTCATGATCTTAATCTCCTTCCTAAAAGGGGTCTTTCCTTCGGTTCAATGGCGTGGTCAATTTTTCTGGCGCTTAATGTTATGCCTTATGCGGTTTTCGCTTAACCTCGTCGTTGCGCGAGTCGTTGCTCTGTGCTGTTCGGGCGGTTTAGGATCGCAGAGGTGATCCCGGATAAATTTACCACCCGCTCCACTGCGCCGCGCTCGATAGCCTCCTTGGGCATACCGAACACTACACATGAGGCTTCGTCCTGGGCGAGGGTATAGGCGCCGGCCTTTTTCATCTCCAAGAGTCCTTCGGCACCGTCGTTGCCCATACCGGTCATGATGACGCCGACGGCGTTGATTCCGGCACTCAGCGCGACCGAGCGGAACAAGACATCGACGCTTGGGCGATGGCGCGAGACTAACGGACCGTCGGTGACTTCGACGACATACTGGGCGCCGGTGCGGCGCACCATGATATGGCGATTGCCGGGGGCGATCAGGGCTTGTCCGGCGGTAATCCGGTCGCCGTTGGCAGCTTCCTTGACCTCGATCTGACAAATTTGATTCAAGCGTTGGGCAAACGCTGCGGTGAAGCCTTCGGGCATATGCTGCACGACCACGAGTCCGGGTGCATCCGGTGGCATGGACTCGAGGACGATTCGCAGTGCTTCTGTGCCGCCAGTGGACGCCCCGATGGCAATGACTTTGTCGCTAGTAATCCGCAGCGGCAAAGCCAGTGTCTTGATCGGTATGGGAGCGGACTGTAACCATGGCGTCGCAATGGCGGGCCTGAGAGATCTGACACGCGTCGAGCGCGCCGCCGCGCGTACGGCGTCAACCAAAATGATGGCGGATTCATGCAAAAAGTCACGCACTCCTAGGCGTGGCTTAGTGACTACGTCGACGGCGCCTTCTTCGAGTGCTTGCAAGCCGATACTAGTGTCCGGACCGGTCAAAGCCGAACAAATGATGACGGGGACGGGATCTTCCCTGACGATCTTGCGTAGAAAGGTCAGACCGTCCATGCGTGGCATTTCAAGATCGAGAATGATTACATCGGGACGTTGATTTTTCATTTTGCCGATGGCGATAAAGGGATCGCCGGCGACCACGACGTTAAAGCCGGGCTCGTGAGAGAGCACGGCGTTCATGACCTCGCGCACGACGGCGGAATCGTCGACCACAAGAATATTCAACGGCCGGGGATGGTTGGTATTCATCGAGTTGTGAGCACTCCGGGATTTTTCAGCATGGCCAGTCTCGGCGAAGATTGCGGTTGGGCGGCCGTCGTATAAATCGTTGGCACAACATAACCCACGCGATCGGTAACTCCCGTCAGACTCTCGGCGTGCCCGACGAAAAGAAATCCATTCGGCGCGAGGCGGTCGACCAAACGATCGATCACCCGGGCGCGAGACTGGGCATCGAAGTAGATCAGGACATTGCGGCAAAAGATCAGATCAAGATTTCCCGCGACCGGATAGTCGTCGTCGTTTAAATTGATTCGTTGGAAGCGAACGACCGAGCGTAGTTCAGCCCCGGCTTTCATATTGCCACTGTGCGCGCCGGTTCCCTTGAGCATGTATTTTTTAAGATAATTCTGGGGGATTTCACTGGCTTTGGCGATCGGCCAAATTCCCGAGGAGCCTGTGCCGAGTACGCGGGTAGAGAGGTCAGTTGCCAGGATTTCAAAGTCCCACCCGGAACCTGGTGGAAAGTGATCCCATAAGATCATCGCCAGGGAGTAGGGCTCTTCGCCGCTGGAACAAGCGGCGCTCCAGACACGGATATGGCGGCTGCCGCCAGCGGACCGATTTCGATTCTTCCACACTGGAAAAACTTCAGTTGCGAGAAACTCGAACTGCCTGGGCTCGCGAAAGAAATGCGTTTCGTTGGTAGATATGCAATCGAGGAGAATAATCAGCTCGTCGCCACGGTCAACTTCCAGGATATGGCGATAATAGGCATCGAACGATTTCAAGCCGAGTTCCCGCAAACGTCGTGTCAGCCGAGCTTCGAGCAAAGCTTTTTTTATCGGAGCCAGATGAATGCCCGATTGCCGGTAAATTAACTTTTGAAACAGCCCAAACTCACGATCCGAGATCGGACGAGTGAAACCGCCGAGGGCTGCCTGAATGGGTGCTGAGGTCGGCTGCTTCATCGTCGC
>DASSGE010000845.1:0-2237 GCA_035693605.1 Binatia bacterium | reverse complement strand
GATCGCCAACCGGGGGCAGACCGAATATGACGCGAATGGCCGTGCGGCGCGCCATTTAGGCATTGCCATCGATATTACCGAGCACAAGCGCACAGAGGAAACCGCGCGGCGGTGGCAGCGGCTGTTTGAGCAAAGCCACTTCGGTCTGGCTCATGAAGACGCACGCAGCGACTCTTTCGTCGCCGTCAACCGAGCTTTTGCTGAACATCGCGGTTACACGGTTGAGGAACTGATCGGCCAGTCGGGATTTATGATCTTTCCGGCGGAACTGCGGGAGAGCGTACGCCAAACCATCGATGACGCAGACGAAAAGGGCCATGCACTATTCGAAACCTTACACCAGTGTAAAGATGGCAAAACCTTTCCAGTTTTGCTGGAGGTCACGACGATTAAAGACGCCGCCGGGGCACCACAATCGCGCATGGTTTATGCGCTCGACATCTCCCGGTTGAAATCAGCCGAAGCGGCATTGCGTGAAAGTGAAGAACAGTTCCGCGGGTTTTTCGAAAGCGCCGCCGTCGGCACGGCGCTATGCGATCCCGAGACGCGCCACTTCCGAAAGGTTAACCAAACATTTTGCCGCATGGTCGGTTATTCGGCTGACGAGTTGGCGGCTTTGACCCCCTACGATCTGACCTATCCCGCCGACCGTGCCTACCATCTGGAGATTGCCGGCCGTTGGCACCGAGGCGAGAGCGACTCGTTTCAAATCGAGAAGCGCTTTGGCCGCAAAGACGGCTCGCCGCTGTGGGTGCGGGTCAATGCCAACATGGTGCGCGATGGCGCCGGCCGGCCGGTCATGGGGGTGGGGATTGTCAGCGATATCAGCGAGCGCAAGCGCATCCAATTCAACGCCGAATTTATGCTCAAGCTCGGTCGCGAACTCGGACGGCTCACTGAAGCCGATGAGATCGGCAACGCCGCCGTGCGCGCGATTGCGCAATATCTCGGTGCTCCAGCCTGTGGCTTGCTATCGATCGATTTGACCCGCGGCTCCGCCGAGCTGAACTACCAATGGTGCAGCGACGAACGAAGCTTTGCGCCAACGTACCGAATCGGCGATTTCGCCGGCGAAGAATTATTAGATGAATGGCGCCGCGGCGAAGCGGTGGCCATCAATGATGTCGATGTCGATGCCCGGACTCAGTTCTGTCGCGCCAACTTCGCAGCCCAAAACTCGCGTTCCTTTGCCGCAGCGCCGCTGTTGAGCGAAGGAGTGTTAGAAGCGGTCCTCGCAGTGAGCGCGCCGGCGCCTCGCAATTGGATGAGTGACGAAGTGCGCTGTCTGCAAAACGTCATCGCGCGGGTCTGGCCGGCGATTAAACGTGCTCGCGCTATTGCTGCGCTGCGCGCCGGGGAAGCCAGCTTGCGTTCCAGCAACCATGAATTGGCGCGCTTCAATCGCGCCGCTGTGGGTCGCGAATTGCGCATGATCGAACTCAAGCGGGAAATCAACGCAATGTGCGGCCAATTGGGCCAGCCGCCGCGCTATCCGCTTGAGTTTGATCATCAGCCGTAATTGGCCGGCGCAGCAAAGGCCTATGGTCAGACGATCAATCGGAAAGTGAACTTATGAGCAGCAACAGCAAAGCTTCGGAAGACCCGATATTCGACTCCGGCGTCGCCGAGCCGGCGAGCAATGGCGCGCATTTTTCTGACGAAGAGTTGCGCGCCGCGCAGCGCGCCGCCTTAAACCTGATGGAAGACGCTTTGGCGGCACGCAACCGGGCCGAAGAACTCAACGTTGAATTACAACGTGAGAACGCCGAACGAGCGCGGGTTCAGGCGGCGCTGCAGGCGAGCGAAAGCCAGATGCGGCTGGTCACCGACAACCTGCCGGTCTTTATCGCCTATTGCGATGCCGAAGAACGGTTTCGTTTTGTCAATCAACCCTACGCCGACCATTTCGGCCTGGGCGTCGAGGAGGTGATCGGCAAACGTATCGAGGAGGTGGTAGGCTCGGCGGCCTACGGCAACTTTCACCAATATGTCGAGGTGGCGCTAGCGGGGCGCACCGTCGAGTTTGAACAAGTGTCACCGCATGGACTAGGCAAACGCGAAATGCGCTGCGCATACATCCCGGATCTTGGGCCCGATGGAAAAACTCGCGGTTTTTTTGCTTTAATCCAGGACGTGACGGCACAGAAGCTCGCCGAGGAACAGCAGGCAAGACTCGCGGCGATTGTGACGTCTTCCAGCGATGCGATCATTTCCTTCACTGCCGAAGGTCGAACCCT
>DASSGE010000844.1:0-2400 GCA_035693605.1 Binatia bacterium | reverse complement strand
CGAAGACGACCGGGTCTACGGGCGCGGTCTGGTCAACATGAAGGCGGCGTTCCCCTGTTACATCGAGGCGGTGGCGGCGCTGCAAAAGGCTGCCGTGAAGCTCAAGGGCGATCTGATCATTGCGGGCGTAGTCGGCGAAATCGAAAAGGCGCAAATCGGCCGTTTCCAGGGCAAAGAGTATCGCGGTGCCGGCGTCGGCGCACGCTACTTGATGGACCATGGCGTGATGGCCGATATGTGCATCATCGGCGAGCCCACCGGTTTGCAATTGCAAATCGGCAACTCGGGTCTGCTCTGGGCGCGCGTGAGCGTCGACGGCAGAGCCACCAAATTTGTCCTCGCCGCCTGCAAGGTCGCTCAAGCGATTCAAGACTGGGAAAAGGAATACCAGCGTAAAAATCCGCATAAGTTCATGCTGCCGACGGTGCAGATCGGCGCCATCGATGGCGGCAATGCTTTTAAACCGGGAACCCGTCCGACCACCGACATCTTCGTCATCGTCAAGATGCTGCCGGGCGCCGTGCCGCTGGCGATCAAGCGCGATATCGAGGCCGTCTGTGAAAAAGTTCGCAAGCGCGAACCGGATATTCTCGATATTCGCGTCGAACTTTACCTGACTACACCCGGCTACGAAATCTCCAAGAGCGAGCCCTTGGTCAAAGTGATGGAGAGCGCGCACAAAACGGTTTTCAAATCTCCCGTGCCCTACGCCAAACCGATTCGATACGGCATTACCAGCGACGGCTCGCGCATCGCCCAGTACGGCGTGCCGGCGATTACCTACGGCCCGGGCTTCGGCACCCATCTGGTCGATCCGACTGAAACCAAAGCAGGCGAGGAGTGGGATTCACCCACCGGCGTGCGCCGCGGCGTCGGCATTACCAATATGGTGAACTGCACGAAAGTCTACGCCATGGCGGCGCTCGATATCTGCAATCGCAAGAAAGAAGAAGTGGCGAAATCGTAAAACTACCGTTCAAGGTTCAATAGTTCAAAAGTTCAAGGTTTTCGATCAGGCTAATTTTTGATCTCTCTGACGTTGAACCTTGAACCCTTGAACGAAAAGTAAACTTGCTCTGAGCCGCCTGTTGATTCACGGAAAATCGCCGAGCGCATGACCATGGACATAATTTTCGCCCACTACCGCAACCGCTTCTGCATGTTCCGCACCTACTACGCCTTGGCCGTAGGGAAGGTGAAGGCGCATGGCATCAATATGGAAGTCATCGAGTTGCCCGATCCGCCGAGCAAGGATCAGGAAGAAGCATTGATTCGCGGTGACGTGCAGGCGGCGAATCTTTATCTGCCGAATTTTCTTCGGCGCAAATTACAGGGCGCGCCAATTCTCGGTCTTGCCACCGAGTGGAAGTCGACGATGAAAGGCAACGGGGTTTTCGTGCTGGCCGAAGGGCCAGTGAAGACGCCGAAGGATCTCGAAGGCCGGCTGATCGCCACCCATCAGGGCATGCACGCCATTCACAAATACTTGCTGCGGCGCGCCTATGGGCTCGACGACGAACAACTGCGCTGGGAAGGCTATCCGCAGGAGAAACTTCTTGGCGTGCTGCAAAGCGGCAGCGCGGATGCAGTGGTGTTGCTCGATCAATTTTTTTTCCGCGGCGAGGTTGCACCCGGAGTGCGTTGTCTTTATACGGACGGCGAGGCATGGCAGGCGCTTACCGGCTTCGACGAAATGATCAAGCATATGGTAGCGGCGCGCGAAGATCTGTTGCGCGACAATCCCGGCATCAAAGACGTGATGCTGCAAGCCTTTCGCGAGTCGTTTGCCTACAGCGAAGCGAATTTAGAAGAGATCGCGGACGTGTTTTTGTCACGTTATGAAGGCGACCGCGAGGCCTTGCTGGCATCGGCGCGCTATCCGCGCATCGAGTTTACATTTACTGAAAAGGAACAAAAGCTCGCCCAAGAGGAAATGCAGCTGCTCGTCGATGTCGGGCAAATCCCGCGCACGGCGCCGATCGATTCGTTATTCGCCGGGTAGATTTTGCCGATGTGGGTAAATCCGACGCAGCGATGGGTTGGTCGCAGGACTCTCAGTCGGCTCGCCGCTGCGCTAAGTCTTTTGCTTATGTCGTCGTCATGCACCACCGTTACACCCGGCATCGAGAGCGCTCGCTTGCGCCAGACTGCCGATATGATCGAAGAGGTCAAAGCCTTTGGCAAAACACTCGGCATCGAACCGACGGATGCGTTGCGCCGAACCTCCCAAGGCGGCCCGTCATTGTCAATGCTCTGGTTGTGGATGCAGCGCGAAGGGACTTTGGCGCTGCGCGGACCGGTAGATATCCGCCTGGCCATCGGCCTCAATGTCGACAAGGAAGCGCCCAAGCTGGAGCAGGTCTACCGTGTCGACGGTTACAGCGTTTATCACCGCCAAGG
>DASSGE010000843.1:0-3732 GCA_035693605.1 Binatia bacterium | reverse complement strand
GAGCAAGATCGCCGACGGAGCGCCGCCCGGAACGCTGAACAGCAGCGTCGGAATGAAATCCCCGGCCTCGACGGAATTGTTGGCGCTTTCCGGGCCGATCACGCCGCGAATATCGCCCTTGCCGAATTTTTCGCGGTCGCGGGCCATGGCGACCACGTGGCCATAGGCCATCCAAGAGCCCGCGGTGGCGCCAATGCCGGGGAGAATGCCCGCCCACACACCGATGAGCGCGCCACGCACGACGATGCCCCAATGTTGGATTACGTCTCTGACCCCCTGGAGCCAGCCGCCTCCCAGAGGGATTCGCTCGGCGATATGGCCGCCCTTGGCCAATAGACCGACGATCTCCGCGATGCCAAAAATCCCCAAGGCCACTCCGGCCAGAGGAATGCCGTCGACCAGATACAGCTGGCCGAAGGTATAGCGATCGACGGCATCGGCGGGAGCCGAGCCGACGCTGCCGAGCAAAAGCCCGAGACATGCCGAAAGGCCGCCTTTAAGCGGCGCGCCGCCGGTGAGAAAGCCCGCGAAAGAGAGACCAAGCACGCAGAGCATCAACAATTCGGGGGAACTGAAGAGCAAAACCAGCGGCCGTGCAATAGGCAGGGAGAGAGTTAAAAAAATCGTGCCGATGAGGCCGCCGATCAACGACGACAAGAATGCCGCGCTCAAGGCCCTGGCGGCCTGGCCTTGCTTGGCCAGCGGATGGCCGTCCAGAATAGTCGCCGCGGCCGCAGCGGAACCTGGAGTGCCGATCAGCACCGAGGTGATGGTATCGGAAGTGTGGACTACCGCGAGCGATCCGACCAGCAGGATCATCGCGGTATGCACGTCGAGCGTATAGATGAACGGCAACAGGATGGCGACGCACGCGATACCGCCCAGGCCGGGCAGTATGCCGATGACCGTGCCGGCGAGCACGCCGGCTATCAGCATGCCCATGTGAAGAGGATCGGCGAACCTCTCAAGCGCAATTAGGGCGGCATCCCACATGGGCGGAGGAGATTGAAGTGTTGAAGTGCCGGAATGGCGGAGTGCTGGATTGCTCCGGCATCATCCCGCTATTCCACCGCTCCAATGCTCCCTCACTCCATTACTCCGGTTATCAATTAATCCGCTAGTCGAACTTCACCCGATACTTCTTGCCCGCCCATTCCTTGACGAACCGTTGGGTTTCCGCGTCGATCTGGAAAGCTTGCTGGATGGTTTTTTCCAGGCGATCACCGCGCAGGAGCGGATAGCCGCCTAATATTTTTTCCGTCTTGGCGTGAAATTCTTTGTCTTTATCGAGCCGGTCGGCGGCTGCATAGAAAGCCTGCGGCGCTGCCGCCGGAGCATCACCCTTGATCCAAAGAATTTTCTGCACGGCAAACGCGGAGGGCATGAAGATTTTGTAGGTCTCCCAGAACTTGCCCGAGGGTTTCTTGCCCTTGAGCTTTTCATAGACCTCCGGAACTGTCGGCAGATCAGGCACGGCCGGGTCGCGGATGATTTCGCCCTTCTCGTCGAGCTGGCCGAAGCTCATCACCGGGATCGCTTTGCCTTCCTTGACCAATGGCACCACGCTGGCGTTGTAGGCCGGCGTGGTCTGGTAATCGATATTGAGCTCGCCCCGTTCAAACGCGATCCGCGCATCTCCCTTGCCTTTGAAACCAAGCACGCCTCTGGCGTCCAGCTCCAAGAGCTCGAAACTGATCAGCGGTATCATATCGAGCCCGATGGCGCTGATCCCGCCGTAGATCAGATTTTTAGCTTTCGTCAGATCCTCGATCCGTTTGTAACCCGTGCTGGGAGAAATGTATATGACCCCGCCCACAGGATTGACCAGCAGCGGCTTCCACTGTTTAAAGTCGTACTTGGCGGCCTTGTCGCCCAAGAGAACCGGGAAATAATTCGTCGCCGAGCTGACCAAAACCATGAGCCCATCGGGCTTGGCTTTTTGCGCAAATTCCATCATGCCGGGGATGGATCTCCCGCCAGGGATGTTGCGAAAGTTGAATTTGGGATTGCCGGCGATACTTTTCTCGAGATACGGCGCTATCGTGCGAATCCAAACATCCGAGCCGCCGGCAACCCCGTACGGGATGATCACTTCGATAGTTTTCCCTTCATAATAAGCGGCGGCGCCCCTCGCCGGGTCGGCGAACGCCAGCGAGAGCGCAACGCAAATGAACCATCGACTGATAGATCGTTTGGTTTTGAAATGGAACTGTTTCATGACATCCCCCCGTCAAAACGTTTCCTCTCCCCTACTGCCTTGGCTCTCTTCAGTCAAGAACGAACGCTTCGCAGTCTGTCGCCTCGATAATCCAAGCCTATATGCTTCTTGCCCCAAGCTGTACTTAAGAGATAAGCACGTCTAGGCGAGCGGACTAATTCACGCGGTCGAGTTTGAGCTGTCGCAGTTGAGGGACGGCAGCGACTCCAGCCAACAAGCCGGGAGCGGATAAAGAGAAGACGATGGCGAGCGGAAAAACAACATTGCCGAGCTTGGCGCAGACGATGGCTGAATTTACCTTTGCGCTTCGCTACGACTCCATCCCGCCTGAAGTTAAAACCGCGGCGCGACGGCACTTGGCCGACACCCTCGCCTGCGCTCTTGGCGCGCGCGCAGCACCGACTGTTCTAGCCCTGAAAAAGCATGCCATCGCCCGGGGCGGTCGCGCTGAAGCGACGATCATCGGCACTGGAGAAAAAGTTCCCGCCGTACTCGCCGCGCTGGTTAACGGCACCCTGGTCCGCTATCTCGACGCCAATGACATCTTCGTCCTGCCTCGCGCCGGCGCCTCGGGTCACTTCAGCGACGCCACGGCGGCACTCCTCGCTCTCGCCGAACGTTATCGGCGCAGCGGCGAAGAATTGCTCACTTGCATCGTCGCGTCCTACGAACTGCAAGGCGCTTTGGCCGAATCGCTTAATTTCTGGGAGCGCGGCCTCCATCCGTTGGCCAACGTCGCGTGGGTTGAGCCGATCGTCGCCGCCCGGCTGATCGGCGCGACGCCTGCCGAAGCGGTACACGCCTGCGGTCTATCCGTCGCAACCGGCACCGTGGTAAACACCTGGATCCGACCGGCAGAGTCCATTCCAATGATCAAGAGCGTTGCGGTCGGCTTGGCTCTGGAGCGCGCGGTGCAGTCGGCCGAGTTGGCCGCGCTCGGCGTGACCGCCACCGACGATGCGTTGGAGATCGTTCTGGCGAAGTTAAAATCGCCGCGCCGCTCCGGTTTCGATCCGACGTCTATCGAACAACTCGGTCGACGCTGGACCATGACGCGAAACATGTTGAAACTCTATCCGGCGCAGATAAACACCCAGGCGGCGATCGAGGCGACTCTCCGTCTCCATCAAAACGGCATCCGCGCCGAGCAGGTGCGAAAACTCATCCTCCATGGCCACCGTAATGTCTGCGGCGGCGTGCAGGGGTCGCCCCGAGCCTTTGCGCCGTCAAGCCGGGAGGCGGCGGACCATAGCACGCCTTACGTCATGGCGATGGCGCTCCTGCGCGGCCGGTTGACGCCCGGCGAGTATGAAGCATCACCTTGGAAAAGCTCCGAGGTGAAGTCGGCGATGGCAAAAATAGCGTTGGTTATCGATCCGGCAAGAGACCGAGCTTTCGATACCGAGGGTATTCTCGGCGTGCAGCTGGTAGCCGAACTGAACGATGGGCGAACCGAAGAAATCATCGTGCATCAACCGAAGGGTCATCCGGACGCGCCGCTGAGCGACGTCGAT
>DASSGE010000842.1:0-2449 GCA_035693605.1 Binatia bacterium | reverse complement strand
AGAATTGACTTTTCGTCGACCTTGGGCTGCTTCGCGCCGGGCGCGAAAGTGCAACCGGATCGGCGCATTGACAAAGCCCAGCTGTTGGCGCAGTTGGTTGATCAAATAACGTTGATAACTCTCTAAAATACCGTCCGGCTGATTGACGAAGAAGGTAAATGTCGGCGGCGCTACGCCGGTCTGGGTGCCATAGTAAAACTTCACCGGACGGCTGCGAAACAGCGGCACGGTATGGGCATGAACAATCTTTTGGAGCGCTTGGTTCAACGAAGAAGTCGAGACCTTGCGCCGGTACGCTTGCACCACCCGCGCCGCGGTTTCGAGCATCTTGCGTACGCCAAAACCGGTCGCCGCCGAAATAAACGAGATCGGTACATATTCAAGGAACGACAAGCGGTATTTGATTTCATCGCGATATTTATCGGGATCACCGCCGGTTTCGCGGACTAAATCCCACTTATTGACCACCAATAAGATGGCTTTGCCGCGCTGCACTGCATAGCTCAGGATCTGCGCGTCCTGATCGGTAACATTTTCCGGTCCGTCGATAATATGCACGATCAAGTCGCCCCGATCGACGGCAGTGAGCGAGCGGCTCACGCTAAACCGCTCGATACGATCGTCGATGCGCGCTTTGCGCCGGATGCCGGCGGTATCGATCAGAACGCAAGCTTCACCGCCAAGGTTAAACGGCGTATCCACCGCATCCCGGGTCGTTCCTGGTGTCGAGTCGACCACCGAGCGTTCAAAACCTAAGAGACGATTGGTCAACGTCGACTTGCCGACATTGGGTCGCCCGATGATGGCAACCCGCAGCGGCGGCGGTGCTTTGGCATTGTCGTCTTCCGCGCTGTCGATGTTCGGCGCAAGATGATGCACCACATCGTCCATTAAGTCGGGAATGCCGAGGCCATGCTCTGCGGAGATCGAGTAAAGCTTATCGAGCCCGAGCGCATAAAATTCGTAAAGATTATTTTCCCGTTGGCGCGAGTCGAGTTTGTTAACCGCGAAAAAAACCGGCTTCTCGGTCTGCCGCAACCAGCCAACGGCTTCCTCGTCCAAGGGATTGAGTCCGCTCTTGCCGTCAAACAAGAACATGATGACATCGGCTTCGGCCACCGCCAAATGGCTCTGCGCCTGGACGTTTTCTTCCAACTTGCCGGCGGTTTCGGATTCCAGTCCGCCGGTATCGACTAGTAAAAATCTTCTCCCGGCCCACACCGCCTCAGCGTAATTGCGATCACGAGTGACACCCGGAAGATTGTCGACGATGGCGCGCCGTTCGCCAACCAGGCGGTTAAAAAAGGTTGACTTGCCGACATTGGGCCGGCCGACTATCGCGACGATCGGCAAATTACGCGGCAGTTCGCGCGCAGTGCGTTGAAATTTGGGCAAGGACCGGATCATATCACAATCCCATTTCGGCCAGAGAATTCGGGTTCTGCGTCCAGTTGGGATCGACGCGAATGAATAATTCGAGAAAAATCCGGCAGCCGAAAATCTTCTCCAACTCCTCGCGAGCCTGCTGACCGATCTCTTTGAGCATAGCGCCGCGCTTGCCGATCAAGATGCCCTTGTGCGAATCGCGCTCGGTATGGATCGTCGCCGCGATCACAATGAGATTTTTCTCGGTCTTCTCGGTGAACTCGTCGATGGTTACCGCCACGCCGTAGGGGATTTCCTCGCGGGTCAATACAAAGACCTTTTCGCGAACGATTTCGGAAGCGAGGAAGCGCTCCGATTGATCGGTATACTCACCCTCGGTAAAGAACGGCGGGCCTTCGGGCAGCCATTTTTCGACCATGGATATGACCAAATCCACGCCGTCGCCTTTGAGGGCGCTGACCGGCACGATGTCTTTGTCGGGCAATAATTGCGCGCAACGTTCCATCAGCGGCAAAAGTTTCCCCTTGGAAACTAAATCGATCTTATTGATGAGAATCAGCACCGGCGCTTCGACGCCGCGCAGAGTTTCGGCGATGCGTTCCTCTTCCTGCTTGATCTTGTCATGAGCATCGAGCAGCCAAATGACACCGTCGACTTCGTCCAGGGTCTGCAAAGCCGTGTCGACCATGCGCCGGTTCATCAGCGAATGGCCCGAATGAATTCCCGGCGTGTCGAGAAACACGATCTGCGACGATGCAGTCGTGCGAATACCTGTGATGCGGTTGCGCGTGGTCTGCGGCTTGGGCGATACGATGGCGACCTTCTCACCGAGAATATGATTGAGCAGGGTCGATTTGCCGACATTGGGCCGGCCGATGATCGCGATGTAACCGCAGTAAAACGGCTGATTTTCCTTGTGCTGGTTTTTTTCGTCTGCCATAACAGTTCGTAAGACTAGCCCGGGCATTATGACACTAACGACCCGCCGTGCAAGGTTGTATGGATAGCCGCAAACAATGCCGCTCAGACTGACAGCGCAAATGAAGCAACGCATGACGCGCCG
>DASSGE010000841.1:0-3109 GCA_035693605.1 Binatia bacterium | reverse complement strand
GGCGCGGCGGTGGCTGTCTTCACCGGCGGCGCCGACTCGCGCGTCGCCGCGGTGATCTCCTGCGGCGGCTGGGGCGACGGCGAGAGAAAATTCCGCGGCCAGCATCCCGGTCCTGAGAAATGGGCGAAATTCACCGCCATGCTCGAAGAAGGCAAACGCCACCGCGAACAGACCGGCAAATCGCTGATGGTGCCGCGCTACGACATCGTGCCAATCCCGGAAAAGTTACGAAATCGCATGAGCCACGGCTCGATCATGGAGTTCCCCGCCGAGACGGCGCAGAGCATGAACGACTTCCGCGCCGATGATCAAGTCGGCAATATTTCACCGCGCCCGCTATTGCTTCTGCACAGCGCCAACGATTCGGTGACACCCACCTATGAATCTATCGAAATGTTCAAGAAAGCCCGGCAACCGGCGGAGCTGCACCTTTTGTCGGACGTCGACCACTTCACCTTCAACGAAGAAAACCCGCGCCTGACCAACATCGTGAAGGAATGGCTGGACAAGTATTTCCCAGCTGGGAAGTAGGAGCAAGAAAGCGAAGATTATTTTCACCACGGAGGCACGAAGGACACGAAGGTTCTGTCATACCGGCGAAAGCCGGTATCCATCCCCTCCCTCGCCTGGATGCCGGCCTGCGCCGGCATGACGAATAAAAGACATTACGCTGTGGACCTGCCTCTTACAATTTCATCATATATTGACAAGCGTAAGCTCATGGACCCTTCGTGGTGAGCAACGCATTTTCGTCAGAGTAGGAAACACCCGTGCCAACAATCGATCATCAACAGTTACTCAAATTTTGCAATCAACTCCTTTCCATCGGCGGCATGTGCCGCGACGACGCCGACCTGGTATCAACGCTGCTGGTCCGCGGCGAGCTGCGCGGCTATGCCGGCCATGGTGTGATTCGCGTCAATCCGTATCTGAACTGGATCAAAGACGGCACCTATCAGATCAAGGATAAACCCGTCATCGAGCGCGAAGGCAAGATCACCGCGGTGGTCGACGGTAAACATTACATCGGCCAAGTGGCAGCGCACTTCGCCATGGAGTTGGCGATCAAAAAAGCCAAGGAGCATGGCGCCGGCATCGTCTGCCTGCGCCGCGCCGGCCACACCGGACGGCTCGCCGATTACATGGAGATGGCCGCCGATCAGGGCATGATCGGCATGGCCGCGGCCAGCGTTGGTTCGGCGGTCACCGCGCTCTACGGCTGTATGCAGCCGATCACCGGCACTAACCCCATGGCCTTCGGCATTCCCGCGCGCGCAGGCAAGCAAATTATTCTGGACTTCGCCACCGCATCGATGAGCATGGGCGAAATCCAAACGCGCGTGCGCAACAGAGAGAAAATCCCGGAAGGCGTCATGCTCGACGGCCATGGCAACCCGACCACCGATTTCAAAACCTTCCGCGGACCGCCGCGCGGGGTGTTTACTGCGTTCGGCGGCCATAAAGGCTCAGGTGTCGCGCTGATAACGGAAATCCTCGGCGGACTGCTTTCCGGCAACGGCATGGGCAAACTCTATTGGGACAACCGGGGTCACGGCGTCAACGGACTATTTCTTCAAGCTATTGCCGTCGAAGAGTTTCAGGATCTAGAGAATTTCTACGATAAAGTCGACGAGCTCATCGCGTTTATAAAATCGAGGAAATGCGCGCCCGGCTTCAGCGAGATTCTTTTACCCGGCGAGTCCGGCCGGCGTCGCGAAGCCAAGAACAAGAAAGATGGCGTCGACATCGAGCCGTCGACTTGGAGCAGTCTCACGCAACTCGCTGCGGAACTAGGTATCAAGGAAGTCCCAGTGCCGCTGTAATGAATTTGTAATCGCCCAATCGACTATGGCATGGTCCGATTGATGTCACACTTGGGATTGGTCCCAATAACTATGCCGCAAAAAATCAAGGAATCCGTCATGCCGCGGCACGCCGGCAGCCAACTTCGATTTTATTGCAAGATCGTAGCAAACCTGGATCCCGGCCTACGCCGGAATGACGGGCGGAAGAGTGGGCCCCCATTTGCCCAATTCGAGCTCGCTCGGCTTCAATTTCTGTCCGCGTACCATCGCCTGCGCATTCAATTGGTGGAGTGCGACTCCCGCGAGTTTTCCAAACAATTCGCGTCATAAAACGTTCAGGAGGGAAACCATGGTTATCAGAGAACTCAAAGACGGCCGTTCCTATGTCAGCTCACAAGAAGACCACGCCGAGTTGGCGGCGCAGTTTGCCGCCCACTGGGGCAACGGGCGCTTCTCCAAGCTGCGCCCCTACCACACCATGATGTTGGCGACGACGCTGCACGACAGCGGCTATCGAGAGTTCGAAGGCAATCCGCCGATGAACGTCGCCAAGGGACGCCCCTACGCGCATCGCGAAGACGTGCCGAACTTCGAAGCGACGGAACTCGCGGCATACACCAAGAACGCCGACTGGGTGACCTCTCAGGACCCGTACGCCGGGCTGCTCGTCTCCATGCACCGTACCGGCCTGTGGCACAACCGTTATAATATTTTCACCGAGCCGGCGGGACGCGTGCGCGAGCGCAGCCAACCGGTCAAGGACGCCAAAATCAAGCTGGAGAGCAAGCAGGCTGAGATCAAACGGAAACTAATGGAACTGGAGCCGGGATTCGAAAACGAACTCGCCTACAACTACATGGCGCTGCAAATTTTCGACCTGCTGTCGCTCTACTTCTGCTGCGACGGCTACGCCAACGAAAACGAGTTCAAGGAATACAAAATCGCGCCGGTGCGGGTCTCTTACGACAATGATGAAACCGTAACGTTGACGATAAAACCCAACGGCCCCGGCTCAGTAATTTTCGATCCCTACCCGTGGGACGTCAGCCCGCTAACCGTCTCCGCCCGCGCCCGTATCGTCGCACCGCCGGCGGAAAAGACCGAAGCTGCGGTAGCGGAGGCGTATCACAAGGCGGCGCGGCAAATGCTAACGTTTGAGATTTCCGCATAGTGCGTAGTATGAAATGGGTGACTGTTGATACAAATACAGTTGACGATCCTCGGGTCGTCGAAGCTGCGCAGCAAGCCGGCTTCGATATCGTTCGAACAACTGTCACTGATCGCGAGTTAGAAGGGTCAGGCAT
>DASSGE010000840.1:0-11197 GCA_035693605.1 Binatia bacterium | reverse complement strand
CCTGAACATCGACCTTCTTGGTTCGGCCTTTCTCGACGACTTCTTCGCCGTTATAGAGCTTGAGTTTGGTCATCAGATCGCACTTGGCGGTTGGCTCCAGGCGCGAGAGAATCGCGAACATCGAGGCAAATTCCAATGTGTGCGGCGCCACATGGGCGCGGAAATCGGAATGACGAATGATCTTTTGATAGATTTTGACCTCTTCGGAGAGCCGCAGATTGTACGGCACGCGGACCACGACGATACGGTCGAGGATCGCTTCATTGGTGTGGTCGGCCTTGAACTTCTGCCACTCGGCTTCGTTGGAGTGAGCGACAATCACGGTGTCGACATAGACTAACCCATGCCGCCCCGGCGCCGGCACGACTTTTTCTTGCGTCGCGGTGATCATGCAGTGGAGGTACTCGATTTCGTTTTTGAATACCTCGATAAATTCCACCAAGCCGCGGTTGCCGATGTTGAGCGCGCCGTTCAACTCCAATACTCGCGGATCGCCCTCGGAATACAGATCCAGTTTCGAAATATCCTCGCTACCGATAAGCACCGAGGTGTCCTGGTTGTTGGGATCCACCGGCGGTACGACGCCGATACCGACACGGGCGCGTTTGGAAAACTCGATGGTATGGACGGGGAATTCTTCATACTTGCCGTTGTATTCATTTTGCAGCTTGTAACGACATACCGGGCAGAGGTCGCCTTCTATGTGTAAGCCCAACATCTTTTCAAACTCTTTGCGCAAATGCCGGGGTATCAGATGGAGCGGTTCTTCGAACATCGGGCAGCCTTCGATGGCATAAATCGGCTCACTGGCTTCGAGGCCGCGATGAAGCTTTTCGACCAGCGAACTCTTGCCTGACCCCACCGGTCCCATCAGGTAGAGCACTTGACGGCTTTCCTCGCCCTTGAGCGAAGCGGCATGAAAGTAACGGACGATCTGTGAGATGGTTTTTTCGATGCCGAAGAACTCATCCGCGAAGAAATCGTAAAGCTTTATATTTTCGTCTTTATAAAGACGCTTGGTGTGCGGGTCGTTCTTCTCGTGAATGTCGCGAACACCAGCGGTCATCAGAATGTCGTACATACGCGCGTGAGCGAGCTTGGCGACGGCCGGATCTTCTTTGACTTTTTCCAGATAGCCCAACAAGTTACCTCGCCAGGCGCGCGATCGATGCAAGTCGCGATCTCTTTTGATGAGTTCTTCGAAATCCTTATTATTGTCCATTCCAGCAGCCTCCCTTTTTGGAATTGCCTTGGTTGTTACCGAAAGCGTTGAAGTTATAAATGGAGCGGAACAGTGGATGTGCGGGCGCGATGAAAAAAACAGGATGGATGCCTCGACAAACCGAGGCCGGTGCAGCAGCTATGCCTAGTTCGTACATCAACTTAAGCAAACGATTGAATGATTGACCGCGTCGTCGCCGGTCGGGGCGGGTTGGAAACTCCGGGAGTAAACTTTGGCTCGCATGCTACCTCCGCTTGAGTTAGTCGGCTTGCCGATTCCTTGCTCGTTAGACGATCACAAAGAACTTGGTCTTCAGTACACCCGATGCATTTCTGGAATTATTGAAGACTTATTTAGCAACAATGTCAAGAAAAATAGTCTCAACTCTCGGACGGCAAATCTCCTTGACAAAGGTGGCAAGCTTTAATTAATGTCAGCGCCGGAATTTTGCATATGTAGTGCGCGTCGACTGTGAGTCTCTCGAACAGAAACGAAAGGGAGGGTGTGCTGATGGCTTCTGGCAAAGTGAAGTGGTTTAATAACTCGAAAGGGTATGGATTCATCGAGCAAGAGGGCGGCGCCGATGTGTTCGTTCATTATAGCGCGATCCAAGGCGACGGCTACCGCTCTTTGAACGAAGGGCAGGATGTCGAGTTCGAGATAACCCAAGGAAACAAAGGGCTCCAAGCGGCCAATGTGGTGATCAAGTGATCGAGTGCTGCTGCTAGGATTCGATCGCGAGCGCTCGACAACGTCCCATTGTTGGGAATGCAAATGCCCTATAACCTTGACTAGATAAGGTTTGTAATCCGGAAAAAACAGAGTAACGTTGAGTGCATTCAAATGAAGGTGGCGCATTGAACCCGACAGACCAAGTGGCAGCTAAAAACAATCCAGGGTTCGGACAAGACCGCCTGCTCGCCGACTCGGTTGTCCTGACCCGGTTGGATAAAGCCGTGGGTTGGGCGCGCAAGTATTCGTTATTTCCTTATCCCTTTGCGACGGCCTGTTGCGCCATGGAGTATATGTCATTATCCATGTCGCCCTATGATATCGACCGCTTCGGTGCCCTGTTGCCGCGCTTTAGTCCCCGACAGGCCGATCTACTGATGGTCATTGGCACGGTCAATCACAAACTTTCCCCTGTGCTCAAACGAGTCTACGAACAAATGTCAGACCCCAAATGGGTAATGGCCTTCGGTGCTTGCGCAGCCAGCGGTGGCTTTTATGACAATTATGCAACCGTACAAGGCATCGATCGAATCATTCCGGTCGATGTCTACGTACCCGGTTGCCCGCCACGTCCAGAGGCCGTGTTAGACGGTCTGATGGAACTGCAAGGGCGTATTGCACGGCAAAAACATCCGCTCACTTAGGCAAGGAGATACCCATAAAGCGGCGACGGGTCTGCGTCCGGCAGTGGAGCCGGCAGCCCTTGCGGGTCTGGGCATAATCCATGGCTGAACCAGAAAAAGACCCATTGGCGTCGAACCGTGGCGATTGGTATCATCAAGGCATCATCACGAAGTTGTTCCCGTCAAATAACACTGGTGTGGTGCGCACCGAGAGCGGCCGCGAACTGACATTTTCCTATGACCTTGTCGTTCTCGTCGGCGCGGTCAAGTCGCCGCTGGAATTGCGCGTCGGTGAGCCGGTTGGCTATGACCTAGGCTGGACATCCGCCGGTCTACGAGTCACCAAGATTAAGACCTATCGCCAATAAGCTTAACTCGAAGCTCGACGACGGACGCAGTTGATTCACCATCAGTCGCAATACTCGCAGAATTTTAGACAAGTCGATTTGGCGAATTCACTTCCGGGTTTTTAATCCACCGGTGATGATGGATTCAAAACGGCAGTGAGGTGAGTGCGAGAATCTGCCGGCCCAAAATTTCTCCGACAAACACTCCCAATAGCGCGATATAAAACAGACCGGTCGCCGCCATAGTGTGCGGAATCAGCAGCGTGCGCCAAATCATCCACGATAGCACCAAAGGTGCGATTTGCCCGGCAATCAGGCGACTCACCAGCAGTGTTGAGTGATGCTGCCAGAGTCGTTGCAGCCCCTTGACGCTTGCGTCGCTGCCACCCAAATATAAAGCCGGTGGCGCGAGCAGGTAAAACACGCACTGCGCAATCAGAGCGTAAACGAAAAACTTGTAGATGCGCATGAACGGCGCGAGACTTTGACCGGTATCAATCAAATACCAATGGCCGATTAACATGCCTACCGTGACACTGCCGAGCAAAAGCGAAGACAGAAAAAACGCTGCAGGATAAATCATGCTTTCGATGGCGAACAGCGGCGCGCTGGAAAAACTATGCGTGCTGATTAGCAATCCTGCCAACCCAGTCAGCAGGGTAGCGGCGAAGCTGCGCGCGCGAAAAAGCTGCCGTTCACCCCAGAGTGATATCATGTAGGCGGTGAATGCCAGAATAAAGGCGCTGTGAAAAAAGATTTCCAAACCGAGCCCTACACTGACCGACTTGCTGATACCGTGCAGGTAAAAAGTGACCTTGCCGAGAAATCCGGCCACGGCGATGAAGTAGAGAACTCCGGCGGTGGACTTGTAAAACCCTCGCTCGATCTCATGGAACGGCGTGCCGGCCACGGCAAACATTCCGCCTAATGCGATTTGATAGAAAAAAATAAGGAAACTGCTGGAAAAACCTTGCATGTTTTATTGGGCGTGAGGTTTTTCCGCGATATGCATGCACACCGCGCCGTTAAGAAATTTGCGCAGCGTCACCCGGGGAAATCCGGCTTGTCGGATTCTCTCGCTAACAACTTCGGGAGGATGGAAGCGGCGTACCGAGTCGGATAAGTAGCGGTAAGCGCTGCGGTCGCCGGCGAGCAATCCGCCAATCCACGGCACCACGCAATAAAAATACAGGCAATAGAACGGCGCGAACCAATTTTTCTGCGGCGGAAACATATCGAGAGTCACTAATCTGCCGCCGGGCTTGAGCACCCGACAAGCCTCGCTAAAAAACGCCCCGAGATCAGACACATTGCGCAGCACAAATGCGCTCATCGCGCCATCGAAGCTGGCGCTCTTGAACGGCGACGCCATGGCGCTGCCCTGGACGAAGGTCGCCGTCGAACTGTCGGGCTGTGTCGCTCGCTTGGCTTGCGCGAGTTGCAGCATATTGAGCGAGAAGTCGAGGCCGATGATTTGTGCCTGTCCTTTGGTGCTTTTGAGGGCAGTAAAAATCATGTCCCCGGTTCCGGTTCCGAGATCGAGTATCCGCGGCGCGTTGCCGTGAACGAGGTTATCGATGGCTTGTTTGCGCCACCAGTTATCGAGCTTGAAGCTGATGACGCGATTGAGCAGGTCGTAGCGCCCGGCGATTCGATCGAACATTCCTTGAACCGCCTGGTCGCGCGGATGGCTTTGAACGGACATGAATGAAACGCGTAAAGCCATTGCCCGGCATCCGGAGGCGGGCATGCGGCAATCAGGCTTTCTAAAAATCTCGATCGATGATGAGTTGAACCAGAGTCTTTAAACCGTTGCGATATTGAGAGGGAGGAAGTTTGCGAATCGACTTCAATGCGTTCTCGGCCGCTCGTTTGGCCAAAGTCTTGGCTTCGCCGATCGCCGGTCCGTTTTTGATCGCGGCGATGGCCAAGGCGATTTGTGCTTCGGAGGGATTTTCGCAATCAAAAGCCTCGCACACCGCCGGATCATCGTGTTTAAGCGCTAAAATGATCGGCAGAGCGGGATTGCCATCGCGTAAATCCATCCCGGTCGGCTTGCCGAGTAAATCGGGATGCCCCACGACATCGAGAATATCGTCGACCATTTGGAAGGCGATGCCCATGTTCAGACCATAGCGTTCGGTTTCGTCCACCATGGCTTGATTCGCTCCAGCGAGGTAGGCGCCGACTTTTGTTCCGGTGTGAAATAGCGACGCCGTTTTGCGCGTGACGATCTCAACGTAGTCGTCAAGCGTAACACTGCGATTGCGGTTGAAATGACTTTGGAGAATTTCGCCCTCAGTCAACAGCGTGCAGGCGTCGGCGGTCCATTGCACCACGGTCTCGTCGAACTTGCCGGCAAATTCAAATGCTTTGATGAACAAAAAGTCGCCGGCAACCAAAGTCGACTTTAAACCGAATTGTTTATAAGCAGAGACTTTGCCGCGGCGGGTATCCGCGCCGTCGATAATGTCGTCGTGCAAGAGCGTTGCGGTGTGAATCAGTTCAATCGCGGTGGCGATGTCGACAATATCGTGCACACGCTTACCACCGAATGCGGCGTAGGCCAGCAGCGTTACCATGGGGCGTACGCGTTTGCCGCCGCCGACGATCAAATGGCCGGCAATATCGCTGAGTTCTTGTTCCCGCGAACGAATCGCGCGAGTGAGATTCTCTTCGACCAGACCGAGTTCGTCGCTTACATAGCTGAACGGATCGTTGAGTCCTTTCAATAAAGGAATCTTTCGGTCGCCCTCGGATGCATTTGGCGATGGCGCCGCCAACGTCCCTGATTTACGCTCTTGGATCAGACAGTCTCCACCGGTTGGTCAGAAAAGATAAACAGGAAAATGTCATAGTTCCCCAGTGACGTCAAGCTGAGTACTACCACGCTTGGACGTCTCTCATTTGTCGATTCGAGAGCGCCGCGCGGCATGATGAAAATCCCTGCGCTAATGCAAAAGAAATGAATATTCCTTGACAAAAACGACCGTCCCCGAATATATAAGCCGAAAATAACAACTCGGTGAGATCGATCACTAACAGATCAAACCAGACGACCAAAGGAGACACAGACGATGCATGAGTTCACGCTCTTTTTCTTGCGGTGGGTGCATTTTTTGGCAGGCGTAACTTGGATTGGCATTCTTTATTATTTCAACTTTGTGCAGACGCCTTTTTTTGCCGAGACTGATCCGGCGGTGCGCACCGGCGCGATCCAAAAACTTTTGCCGCGCGCCTTGTGGTGGTTTCGCTGGGGCGCGATGTTTACGTTCCTGGCCGGTATTTTGATCTATATCATGCGCCTCGGCGAGATGGGTGCCAGTGTTTTTTTTGCATCACCCTATGGCGTGACGATCACGGTTGGCGGCCTGATGGGTATCATTATGTTCCTCAACGTCTGGCTGGTGATTTGGCCCAATCAGCAGATTGTCATGGCTTCGACGAATCAGGTCGCTTCGGGGGGACAGGCGCTACCGACGGCAGCCGGGGCCGGGCGCCGCGCGGGTCTGACCTCTAGAACCAACACGGTTTTTTCGATTCCCATGTTATTTTTCATGGGCGCGGCGAGTCACTATGGATCGATGGTGCATCAATCCGACTCCCGGGTTTTTTATTGGCTTTTAGTGATTGTCATCATTGCCGCCGTCGAAGTTAACGCCCTAGTAGGTACCCAAGGCCCAACCAAGAAACCGCTGGATTCCGTTAGCGGCGCGCTGTGGTGCGGGTTTCTATTGACCGGTATCCTGTTCTTGCTGACGCTCGCATTGACTTGAAGGCTCGCCTAGTTTGCTAGATAAGCGGCCAAGTAAGGTACCTCTTCTTTCAGAAATGGGAATTGGGGCATGACCTTAGTTGGCCGCTTCGGTTTGTAGTTGGGTGGATAGCTGGTCGATAGAACCCGCGCTTCGAGTAATTCTTTGCTCGAACCGGCGATCGCCGGACCGATGGAACCGTCCTTGGACGGATCGTTGTTATGGCAGGCGACGCAATTAGCCAGAAACACCGCTCTACCTCGCTGCCAATCCGGGCTCTTCCCTGAACTTTGATCGCTTTCCTTCGAGCAGCCGGCGATGGCTGTGGTTAACAATGCCGTGAACAGAATCAGGCCAATCCTGGGCATATGACGTTCTCAATTATAAGCTCGATGATTCGCCGCAAGATGCTTTTCTCTGGCGGCCTTACCACCTAAGGTGATTTCGTCTCGGGCAAAACTCGGCCGAACTAACGCTGCATTTTTGGCAGGGAGAAGAGCGGCGAACGTTAGAGAATCACTGTTTTGTATGTTAATTAATTGTTGGTGCGAAAGAGGGGAGTTGAACCCCTACGGGTGTTACCCCACAGGATCCTGAGTCCTGCGCGTCTGCCAATTCCGCCACTTTCGCGCAATCGCTCGAATATTGACAAGACCCTATGTATCTAACTTGGGGTGTCAGGCTTGTCAAGTTTGGCAAGAGTAATTGGTCCCCATGAGTCGATTATTAGTCATCGAACCGAATCTGATGTTGCGCTACGCGCTGTCTGTGGCGCTGATACCGGATCATCTGGCGCAATTTAGCGATGAGCTGCCGGACGCTGCGGCGCTCAAGAATGTCGACGGGATTGTCCTCGACGTTGCGATGTTGCGCCAATGCAATAAGCCCATCGACCTTGGCGTCGTCGAGCGCTGGCAAGTGCCGACGGTCGTTATCGATGACCAGGAATCCGTTTCGCCGCCGCAGCGCCGCGATTGGGTTACGCTAAAGGCGCCGGTGCAACGCGAACGGTTGTTGAAAGCGGTGTTCGATTGTCTCAATTCGCCAACCGGTGCGGCCATGGCGGCAGCGAAGGGCCAATCCAGCGCGACCGCCGCCGCCAATACACGCGCCAAGAAAACCAAAGCTGGCGAGACTTCGGTGCCGGCTGCCGCCGATCACGTGATTGAACTAGTCGAAGTGGTCGACGAACCGGACAACGGTTGAACTCCAGGATAGACAAAAATGCAGCTCGCAAAAACCTATTCCCATATCGAAATCGAATCCAAGTGGTATCGCCATTGGGTCGAAGAGAAGCTATTCGCGCCCGCTGGCACGGGCCAATCCTATTCGATCGTTATTCCGCCGCCCAACGTCACCGGTTCGTTGCACATGGGCCACGCGCTCAATAATACGCTGCAGGATATCCTGTGTCGCTACAAACGCATGGACGGTTATCGTGTCTTGTGGGTTCCCGGGACCGATCATGCGGGAATCGCGACGCAAAACGTCGTCGAGCGCCAATTGGCCGAGCGCGGCACCAGCCGGGCGCAGTTGGGCCGGGAAAAGTTTATTGAGCGTGTCTGGGAATGGAAACAGGAAGCGGGCAACGCGATTTTGCATCAGTTGCGCGCGTTGGGTGTTTCCTGCGACTGGAGTCATGAACGCTTTACCATGGACGAGGGGTTATCCCGGGCGGTGCGTGAGGCGTTCGTTAAGCTTTGGGAAGACGGTTTGCTTTATCGCGCCCAGCGGCTGATCAATTGGTGTCCGCGCTGTAAGACGGCACTGGCAGACATCGAAGTGATTCACGAAGAAAGCGACGGCCATCTTTGGCATATCCGCTACCCGCTGGCGGACGACTCGCGTGAAGCATTAATCGTTGCCACCACTCGTCCTGAAACCATGCTGGGCGACACCGCAGTCGCGGTTCATCCCGAAGACCAGCGCTACCAGCATTTACGCGGCAAGGACATTCGCTTGCCGATTACCGGGAGAATTGTGCCGTTAATCGCCGATATCTATGTCGATCGCGAGTTCGGCACCGGCGCGCTCAAGATCACGCCGGGCCATGACTTCAACGATTTTGAGATCGGCGAGCGTTTCAATTTAGACCGTATCAGTATTTTCGATGCCGATGCCCGTGTTGACGGGACGGCATTCTCGGCGCGGGGTGAGAAGGGCGGATGGATCGCGCGTTACCACGGCAAGGACCGCTTTGAAGCGCGCAAACTGGTCGTCGCGGAATTAACCGAGAATGGTTTGCTGGCAAAGACCGAAGCGCACAAGCTATCGGTGGGGCGCTGCTATCGCTGCCAGACGGTGGTCGAACCTTATCTCACTCCCCAGTGGTTCGTCGATATTAAACCGCTCGCCGAACCGGCGCTGCAATCTGTGCGCGACGGCCGCATCAACATCGTCCCCGAGGGCTGGTGCAATTCCTATTACGCGTGGATGGAAAACATCAAAGACTGGTGCATCTCCCGACAAATCTGGTGGGGCCACCAGATACCTGCGTGGTATTGCAAAAGTTGCGAGTCGGACAATTGGATGCAGAATGCTGACGGCGATTATCTATTCAGCAAAGATGCCAAGCCGCTCGTCGCCCGCACCCAGCCTAGCGCCTGCCCCAATTGCGGCGGCACGGAGTTGATTCAAGACCCGGATGTTTTGGATACCTGGTTTTCTTCCGGCCTGTGGCCGTTCTCGACTCTCGGCTGGCCGGAATCCAGCGCCGATCTGAAAAACTTCTATCCGACTTCGACGCTGGTCACCGGTTTCGATATCCTATTTTTTTGGGTCGCGCGCATGATCATGATGGGCCTCAAGTTCATGGGCGATGTGCCGTTTCGCGATGTCTATATACATGCTCTGGTGCGCGATGAGCAGGGCCAGAAGATGTCGAAGTCCAAGGGCAACGTCATCGATCCCCTCGACATCATGGACAAATACGGCACCGATGCGTTCCGTTTCACGCTAACGGCAATGGCGGCCATGGGTCGGGATATCAAGCTCGCCGAGGAACGCATTGGCGGCTATCAGAGCTTCGTTAATAAACTATGGAACGCGGCGCGCTTCGTGCAGATGAATCTGCCTGAATCGCAGGAGTCAACTCGGTGGGCAGCGCAGCGAGCGGAATCGACGCGAAACGTCGAGCAACCATCCGATCTCGGACTTGCTGATCGTTGGATTTACTCGCGGTTAGCAGCGACGATTACTGAAGCCCGCAACGCAATCGACGCTTACCGATACAACGATTATGCCAACGGGCTTTACCAGTTTATCTGGCATGAGTTCTGTGACTGGTATATCGAGATGAGCAAACTGGCGCTCAACGGCGCGATCGGCGATGACCCGGGCCGCGCGCGCAGGCGGCTGGGCGAACTGTTGGATCAAATTCTTCTACTCCTGCACCCGATCATGCCATTCGTCACCGAGGAGATCTGGCAGGTGATGGGCAACCAGCGCCGCAGCATCATGGTGCAACCCTATCCGCAGGCCCAGCCTCAATGGGCCGACAACCAAGCCGAAAGACAGATGGAATTCCTGATGGGCGTGGTGCGAGCCATTCGCAACCTGCGCACCGAACTCAACTGTCCGCCGGGGAAAGAAGTCAAAGCGGTTTATTGTGGACCGCAAACCGAGCTGGATTTTCTTCGCGATCAGGAGCCTTACCTGCGCACCTTGGCGCGGGTCGGCACAGCGGAGTTTCGCTCGACCGGCGATGCGCCTAAGGGAGCAGCAACCGCTGTGGTTGGCGCCATGGAAATCTATCTGCCGCTCGACGATTTGATCAACCTCGACGAAGAGAGCGCGCGCTTAGCCAAAGAAGTTGCCAAGATGGAGGATGAGATCGCGCGGGTGCAGAAGAAGCTTGGCAATAGCGATTTCGTCGCCAAGGCCAAGGAAGAAGTGATACTAAAGGAACGGCACAAGGCGGCCCAGTTCGAGGAAAAGCTTCGCACCTTGCGCTCGAGCTTGGCCAAAATCCAAGACCTTCAAGCGGGAAGGAATTGATTTTATGGATATCCATGTCAGCCCACAGATTGAAAGGTTAATCCGCGATGCGCTGGACGAAGATATCGGTGCCGGCGATCTCGCCACCATGGCAACCATATCGGCGGACGCCCGGGGTAAGGGGCTGTTCCGCGCCAAAAAAGACGGCGTCGTTGACGGCTTGGTGCTGCTCGACCGGATCTTTTATTTCATCGATCACAGGGTCGATGTCCGATTGCTGGTTAACGACGGCGCGGCGGTGAACTCCGGTATGGTTGTCGCCGAAGCGGCCGGGCCGGTGCGGGCGTTATTGTTGGGCGAGCGGACCGCCCTCAATTTTTTGCAGCAGCTGTCCGGTACGGCGACTTTAACGCGAAAACTCGTCGACGCGGTCAAAGACTTCTCCTGTAAAGTTCTCGATACGCGTAAAACCACGCCCGGGCTACGCACTCTGCAGAAATACGCCGTGCGCATGGGCGGCGGCACCAACCATCGCATCGGCCTCTACGACGCTGCGCTGGTGAAAGACAATCATATCGAAGC
>DASSGE010000839.1:0-5007 GCA_035693605.1 Binatia bacterium | reverse complement strand
GCGGCAAAACCGAAGTTTATCTGCGTGCCGTGGGCCATGCGCGCGCGCGCGGCTGGCGCAGCATCATCTTGATACCGGAAATATCTCTCACGCCACAGCTCTTGGATCAAATGCAGCGCCATTTTCCTGGAAAAGTAGGCGTCCTGCACAGTGCCCTGACCGGTGCCGATCGTTGGGCTCAGTGGTGGCGCATCCTCCGTGGCGAAGTTGATGTAGTTGTCGGGGCGCGCTCGGCGGTCTTTGCGCCGCTGCCCAATCTCGGCCTGATCATCGTCGACGAAGAACATGACTCTTCGTACAAGCAAGAGGAAGGCTTACGTTACAATGGCCGTGACGTTGCTGTGGTGCGGGCCAAGCAGCTGGGCTGCCCGATTATTTTGGGCTCGGCCACGCCGGCGATGGAAAGCTATGAGAATTGCCGGCAGGGACGCTACAAGCTTTTAGAATTGACCCAGCGCGTTGAACAGCGGCCCTTGCCCATAGTTGAAATCATCGATATGCGCTATCAGTTCATGAAAGCCGACGCGCCACAAAGGCCTGCCGATGCCGCACAGAAGAAAATCGGTAAACCCGTCAGGCCGCGAATGATGGCCGAGAGTTTCATCGCCGCGATTAAGCGGAACTTTGTTGACCAGAGGCAAACATTAATATTTCTCAATCGCCGGGGCTTTGCCAATTTCCTGCAGTGCAGTCTCTGCGGACATGTCTGGCACTGTCCCCATTGCAGCGTCACGCTAACACTGCATCTGCGGCACAACACGCTGGCGTGCCACCATTGCGATTATCGGCGCGCCGTGAGCTACATTTGCCCAGAATGTAAAAATCCAAGCCTGGCGCCAGTAGGAACAGGCACGGAGCAGGTTGAAGATGCGCTGCGCGAACTGATTCCTGAGGCCCGAATTGCCAGAATGGATCGCGATACCACCAGCAAACGTGGTTCACAGGAAGCATTGATCCGCCGCTGGGAGCGCGGCGATATCGATATCCTCGTCGGCACCCAAATGATCACCAAAGGTCATGATGTTGCCGGGGTCACACTTGTCGGCGCTCTCTCCGCTGACCTGTCGCTAAATTTACCGGACTTTCGCGCCGGAGAACGAACCTTTCAATTGCTCAGCCAAGTCGCCGGTCGAGCCGGGCGGGGTAGTGATCCGGGACGGGTTGTGATTCAGACCTACGCCCCCGATCATTACGCGATTCAACACTTGCCTGGTCACGACTACAAAGGTTTTTTCGCTGTCGAGATTGAGTTTCGTCGCGCGCTCAATTATCCCCCTTTCGCCAGATTGGTTAACCTCCGCGTCGACGGGCCCGGAGCCGAAGCGGTCGAGAAGCGCGCAAAGAACTTAGCCGCACAGTTGCGCCAGCTCCAAACGCAGGAGACAAAGTTTAACGCCGGTATCGAAGTCCTCGGACCGGCGGCAGCGCCGATTGAAAAATTACGCAATCGCTACCGCTGGCAATTGCTTCTCAAGGGCAAAGACAGCTCGACAGTTTTGGAGTTTGCCAGCCACGCTCGCCGGCTCTTACCCGAGGCCCGTGGTGAGCGCCTCCACATTGATGTTGATCCCTACAGTATGTTATAAATTTCAGTAGGTTATGGCAATTCTAGAAATTCTTAAATACCCCGCTCCGGAGCTTAAAAAGATAGCTGTGCCGGTACGAGATTTCAGTGAAAAAACCGTCCAGTTGGTGAACGACATGCTCGACACTATGTATGCCGCTCCAGGCGTCGGGCTTGCCGCACCTCAAGTGGGCGTTTTACAGCGAGTAGTCGTGCTTGACACGGATCATGAAAATCCCGGCAAGCAAGTTTATAAGCTTATTAATCCGGTGATCATGCACGCCGAAGGCGAGGTGATCTGGGAAGAGGGCTGCCTAAGCGTCATCGAGTTCACCGCAGACGTCAAGCGTGCCGCGCAGGTGCAAGTCAACGCTTTCGACGAACGTCAAAAAGAAGTCAAGATCGAAGCGGAAGGCTTGCTAGCTGTGGCGTTACAGCACGAAATTGATCATCTTGACGGCAAACTCTTCATTGACCGCATCAGCCGATTGAAACGCGAGCTCTACACGCGTAAACGGGTCAAAAGCTTGCGCAGCGGTGTCGAACCCTCGCGCGAGCCCGCACGCGTCATGATCTGAAGCGCATCTATCACCGTTCTAGCACACAGCCGAGCCTCAAGATTTTCGTCGAACAATCATGGCACCCTCATGGCGCATCATCTTTATGGGCACGCCGCAAATCGCCGCGGCGACTTTGAAGCAGCTTCTCACTGGTCCTGACACCGTCGTCGGTGTCGTTACCCAGCCCGACAGCGCCGCCGGGCGCGGCCAAAAAACATCCGTCTCAGCAGTCCGAAAGTTGGCCGAGTCACATAATCTTCCGGTCCTTGCACCGGAAAAGATCCGCTCCGCAGCATTTCTCGAATCTCTGCGCCAGTGGCAGCCCGACATTATCGTTGTAGTCGCCTACGGCCGAATCTTGCCGGCATCGATTCTCGAACTGGCGCCCCAGGGCTGTGTCAATGTGCATTACTCGCTATTGCCGAAATACCGCGGCGCCGCACCAGTAGCCTGGACGATCATCAACGGCGAAGTGGAAGCCGGCGTCAGCACGATAAAACTTGTCGAAAAAATGGATGCCGGGGCAATTTATTTGCAAGAAGCGATCAAGCTTACCGGTGCCGAGACCACCGGTTCTCTGCAAACTCAATTGACACCCGTCGGTGCGCGGCTGCTGCTGGAAACCATACGACGGCTCAAAGATGGGTCGCTACGGGCAACCGAACAAGTTGAAAGCGCGGCGACGCTAGCCCCTATCTTGAAAAAAGAAGATGGCCTTATCGACTGGCTACAATCCGCGCGCGAAATCGAGCGGCGTATTCGCGGTTTAGATCCGTGGCCGGGAAGCTTCACACACTGGTCCGGCAAGATGCTCAAGATTCACCGAGCAGTTGTCGTAGACACAGAACGGCGCGGCGCGCCGGGCGAAATCATCCGCGCCGACGGCGCAGGATTTTGGGTCGCCACATCGTCCGGCGTATTGAGTCTCGAAGAAGTGCAGCAAGAAAACAAGAAGCGCTTGCCTGGCGTAGAATTCATCAGGGGCGCAAGGATTAAACCCGGTGACCGGCTCGCGTGAGGCGAAAAACGTCCGCCAACTCGCCGCCGAAATTCTCCATAAAGTCGAGAGTCAGAAGGCTTATGCCGACCTGCTGCTCGATCACAACTTGCGTACGGCCGGCTTAAACGAAGTCGATCGTGGGCTGTTAACCGAACTGACGTACGGAACGCTGCGCTGGCGTGCCAAAATAGACGCCAAACTGATGCCGTTTCTCAAGCGATCTTTATCCGAGACCGATTCGTTCAACCGCAACCTACTTCGCGTTACGCTTTATCAGCTGCTCTTCCTCGATAAGATACCGGCCTACGCCGCAGTCAATGAAGCCGTCGAGATCGCCAAAATCATGCAGCCTCGCAGTGCGGGTTTCGTTAACGGCGTTCTGCGAAATTTTCTCAGACAACAAGACCAGCACGGAAAGGGGGAGGCGGTTCAGAGTTCAGCCTCGAACCTGGCCGAAGAGTATTCTCACCCGCAATGGCTAGTGGATCGCTGGCTCAGCTATTTCGGCTCTGAGCAGGCGAAAGCATTAATGCTCGCCAGCAACCAACGCGCACCGCTCGTGGTGCGGGTAAATCAACTTTCAACAACACGGGCAGAATTACTCGCACGCTGGCAGGCAGTGGGCATCATCGCCAAGCCCGGCATACTAACCCCGCAAGCCATTCGGCTGCCCCTGGGGGCGACGATCGAAGCGCTGCCCGGATATAGTGAAGGACATTTTCAGGTGCAAAGCGAAGCCTCCCAACTGATATCGCACCTCGTCGGTCCGACGATGGGAGAAACCATCCTGGACGCGTGCGCGGCGCCGGGTGGCAAAGCAACACATCTCGCCGAGTTGAGCGGCGATCGAGGCAAAGTCATCGCCCTTGATACATCCGCCCGCGGTATCGTGAGAATCGCGCAAAACGCCGAGCGCTTGAGACTTGTTTCGCTTCAAGCCATACGCGCGGACGCGAGCAAGGCTTTACTCGGCGACATTGCTGGCCCCTACGATCGCATCATCGTCGACGCGCCATGCAGCGGTCTTGGCACATTACGCTCTCATCCCGAAATCAAATGGCAGCGCAACGATAGCGACATCGCCCGGCTGGCAGCGCTACAGGCGGTCATTCTGCAAACAATGGCTCAATATTTAAAAACTCGCGGCATTCTTGTGTATTCAACCTGCACGTTGACGGTTGACGAAAACGAGCAAGTCATCGAGAACTTTCTGCGCCACAATAACCAGTTTGAGTTGACCAACGCGGCGCGCTATCTTCCCGAATCAGCGCGCCAAATGGTGCGCGATAAATATTTTCAGGCACTGCCTCAACGCGATGACACCGATGGTTTTTTTGCCGCGCGCATGAGAAAGGTTGCTTAGATGCCCAACGTCAAAATCGCACCGTCCATTTTGTCGGCGGATTTCAGTCGGTTGAAAGACGAGATCCAGGCTGTGGAGGCGGCCGGCGCCGATTGGATTCATGTCGACGTCATGGACGGCCATTTCGTGCCCAATATCACCATTGGCCCGGTGGTCGTCGAGTGGGTGCGCAAAGTTACGACGATCACGGTCGATGTCCATCTCATGATCACCGACCCCGACAAGTACGCTCCAGAATTTATCAAAGCCGGCGCCGACTGGATTTCCGTTCATCCTGACACCTGCGCCGATCCCAACATCACGCTACGAAATGTTCGCCAGCTCGGCGCCAAAGCATCGATCGCGATCAATCCAGATGTGCCGGTGAGCAGAGTCGCTGGCTGCTTTGCCGATGTCGATATGATTTTGATGATGACGGTTTTCCCCGGTTTCGGTGGGCAAGCGTTCATTCCCGAAGTGCTGCCGAAAATCACCGAGGTCAGGAAGCTTGTCGATGCCCGCAAACCGGGCGTACTCATCG
>DASSGE010000838.1:0-3510 GCA_035693605.1 Binatia bacterium | reverse complement strand
CCTCTTGATTGGCAAGATTTTGATGTGCCATCGATGACCCTCCTTGAATTTGTCAGTCATTCCGCCGACTGGTCGAAGAAGTTTTTATTAAGCGAAGTTTTCTTTCCGAGAATCCTGACTTTTCAACAAACCGGTTCAATACTTCGACTAAGGCAGGGCCGATGGAACCCATCTCCTTGAGATGAGACAAGGACAGCTTTGCTAAGATGTCTCTTCCCTCTGCCGTCAGTTCAACGATGACTTGGCGCCGGTCCGTTTCGTCGCGCCGACGGCGAACGAGTCCGTGCTCCTCTAAGCGATCGACCATTTCCACGGTGGTGTGATGAGCGAGCTGCATCCGTTCGGCGATAACGCCGATCGTCGCACGCCGTTCAGGAGACAATCCTTGGATCGCCAGCAGCACTTGGTGTTGTTGAGGTTCTACACCGAGGGCCCGGGCCGCTTGCTCGCTAAAACGCAAAAAACAGCGGATCTGATAACGGAACTCCGCCAAAGCTTGATAATCCGAGTCTTTTAGTTTGTCTGATGCCATGGTTTATATATCGTACTACGATATGATCGCTATACGATGTATTTGCACCCACGTCAAGAGTCCCCGGGTTTGAACGAATAGTCGCGCTGCGAATCCCTTAACGGGCGACCGACAATCAAGCTAGAATCATATGCGATTAATTCGCAGCAATGCTAAAAGCGGTGGATCAGGAATTTCTCGTAGGCGCCAAAATTTTATTTTCCAGACAACGTCGGCAACGCCCGGCTTAGACACCGTCTATCGTTTTTCACCGTGTCCTCCCACACGATAATCTCGTCGACTGTCCAATGCGCAATCTGTGCGCGCAATTTTGTCCGTTGCCAACCTGTCTCGTTTCACTGCATCGACGAATCAATTAATCAATAATTGGCTTAATAGCTCGAAAATAAACTACGCCCGAAGCGAAAGAGTCATCGCGATTCGCCAACGCGTGACGTCGGGGAAATTATATTTTGCTGATGCGAGCAACATTTATTGGATCGCGATGCCGGTAAAATTAAGAAGCGATTTGAAGTTTTTCGCCACAAGACTCATTCCAATCTAATAGAGCGGTGCGCGACATTTTCGAATCAACGCTTTTTTGGCACTTCAATTGCTCATCGCGATTTCGCATGCGCTGAGACGATTCTCAAAGTCGGCGATGTAATCAAACAATTGGGGAGAGCAACATGGCGTACACTCTGAACGTCAACGGTAAAACTTACTCTAACATCAACGTTCCCGAGAACACGCCACTCCTGTGGGTGATTCGCGACATCATTGGGCTTACGGGCACGAAGTACGGTTGTGGCATCGAACGCTGTTACGCCTGCACCATCCTCATTGATGGTGAAGAGAAGCATTCTTGCGTTGTCAGTATCACTGAAGGCGTGGGCCGCAAAATCACCACGATCGAAGGATTGTCCGCGAACAACGATCACCCCTTGCAGAAAGCCTGGGTTGAACATCAGGTGCCCCAGTGCGGCTACTGCCAGTCGGGTCAGATCATGGCCTACGCCGCGCGCATAAAAGAAGACAAGCTTGGTCCCATCGGCAATCTGTGCGTGTGCGGCACTTACCAGCGCATCAAAGAAGCGGCCAGCAGCGTGAAATAAGGAGCATCCTCATGTCAACCAACCCAGCAGCAAGTACGCCAACCAACAAAGGCTTTACGCGGCGCAATTTTCTGATCACGACAATCGGCGGCTTCGGCGGCCTCTGCCTTGGTTTCCAAATGACCAAGAACGGCCTATTAGGCGAAGCCAACGCCGCGAGCGAATATCAAATCAACGCCTACGTGCGCATCGGCACGGACAATCGTATCACCATCCTGTTTGGCGGCTGCGAGTTCGGCCAAGGCAGCATGACCGGCCTGGCGCAAATCGTTGCCGAAGAGCTCGGAGCGGCGTGGAATCAAGTCAGCGTACTCCAGGCCGACGCGTCCATCGATCCCGTCAGCGGTAGGGGCGTTTCGTATCCGATCGTGATCGATCCCTGCACGTTAAAGCCGGTATCGATCGTCTACCTGACCGGCGGCAGCAGCGCGACCCGCGGCCGTTACAACGCGCTACGCGCCGCCGGCGCTACCGCGCGGGAGATGTTGATCAACGCCGGCGCCCGGGCCATGGGCGTATCGCCGAGCCAGTGCAGCGCCGTCGATGGCACCGTCGTCGTCAACGGCACGCAGACCTACAAGACCTTCGGCGAACTCGCAAGCGTCGCCGCGAACGCCAGTTATTGTCCAGCCACCGTGACATTAACCGACCCGGCCAATTTCCGCATCATCGGCGAAGATATTCCCCGAGTGGATATCCCGCTCAAAACCAACGGCAAGGCGATTTACGGCCTCGATGTGCGCGTGCCCGGCATGCTCTACGGAGTAGTGAAACATTGTCCAACCCTAGGCGGGATATTAGCCAGCACACCGACGACAACGGCAGGCGCCCGCTATGTGTTCCCGCTGAAAGCTGAATTGACCCGGGGCATCATTACTAAGGGAACCACCAATGCGGTAGCCGTGCTGGCCGACAATACCTGGGCGGCGATGCAAGCGGCGAAAAGCCTGAAGCTCAATTGGGCCATTCCCACCGCCTCGTCCAATATCGATAGCACGATTATCCTCAATCAAGCCAAGTCGCTGATGCAGACTGGCAAACCCCTGGTCGCGGAAAGTATCGGCAACGCCGATAGCGAGATCACGAGCGCGATCAACAAGACCGACTCGACCTACTACCTACCCTATGTGCCGCATGTCTGCATGGAAGTTCTCAACTGCACGGTCAATTTCACCGGCAACAAGTGTGAGGTCTGGGCGCCGACCCAAAGCTCGGGCGCGGTTGCAACCACTGCCAAGGGTTTAACCGGACTCAACGCCGATCAAATCATCGTCCATACCACCTTCTTGGGCGGCGGTTTGGGGCGCAAGTTCGAAGTCGATTTCGTCAGCGAAGCAATCCAGGCCGCCATGCAACTCTATCAGAAGTCCGGCGCCGGAGCGGTCAAGGTCATGTGGCCGCGCGATGAGGATTTCACCTATGATCAGTTCCGCCCGATGTCGCTGGTGCGAGTGCAACTTGGCATGAACAACGGCGCCGTCAGCTTGAAATACCGCGCCGTGTCGCCGAGCATTCGCCAGCAGCGCCAGGCCGACCCAACGGTGCCGCTTGTCACAGCGGACAGTTTAGCGGTCGAAGGGGCGGCGGCATCGAACTATGGCTTTCTCGCGCGCCGGGTCGAGCATGTTTGGCATCCTGCGGGCGTGCCGGTGGGCTACTGGCGCTCGGTAGGCCATTCCATCAATTCCTTCGTGCTCGAAAGCGCCATAGATGAGCTGGCCAGCAAAACTAACATGGATCCGCTTGAGCTGCGCCGCCAGCTGCTAGCCGCCAACACCACGAACCCCAAAGCCGCGCGCGCCCTGGCGGTCGTCAACGCCGCCGCCGAGCTAAGCCCATGGCGAAATTCGCTTCCCCCCGGCCATGCATGGGGCATCGCCTACG
>DASSGE010000837.1:0-2485 GCA_035693605.1 Binatia bacterium | reverse complement strand
CGCATGGTATGTCGACAACATCGCCCTCGACAGTCCCTATAATTACGACCCATTCTGGCAGCGCTGTGTCGACCTTGGCGTCGCCGTAACCCAACACTCGGGCAGCGGCCGCTGGCCGGATCGCGGCTCCATCAGCAACTTCACCTATAACCATATCGGCCACTTCGCGGCGTCGAACCACGCCTTCGCGCGCGGCGTTTTCCTCGGCGGGCTGGTGCGACGCTACCCCAGCCTCAACTTCGGTTTCATGGAAGGCGGCGTCAGCTGGGCCTGCCAGTTGTGCGCCGATATGATCGAGCACTGGGAGAAGCGCCGCCCAGCGGGCTTACAACACCCCAACAACACCAACATCGCCGAGATGCATGATTTCATCGCCAAGTATGGCGACCCGAAACTGAAGGCCAGTGCCGACGCGATCATGAACAGCCTGGACTTTTTGCGGCCGGAATGCAGCGTCGAGGAACTGGCGCGGCCCGAGTTTATCGCCGACGATTTTGCCGCTGCGGGTGTCGAGTCCAAAGACGCTATCCGCGCGGTCTTCTCCGCCAACTTCTACTTCGGTTGCGAGGCCGACGACAGAACCACGATGTGGGCCTTCGATCCCCGTATGGGCTTTCGCCTGCGGCCGGTCTTTAGCTCCGATTTCACGCATTTCGATGTGCCGGATTTCCGCGAAGTGATCCCTGAAGCGTTCGAGATGGTCGAGAAGGGTTTCGTCACCGAACAGGATTTCCGCGACTTCACATTCACCAACGCTGCAGCGCTGCACGCGCGCAACAACCGAGACTTCTTCAAGGGCACAGTGGTCGAGCAAGCGGTGGCCGATGAGCTGGGACTGAAGACGCCGTTGCCGACGGCAAGCGCGCAAGCACATTAAATAGCTTTGGGGCCGTTCGTCGTGTAATGAGGATCAGTGAAAACGGTCCGCAAGCAACATTCAATCGGAAATCCAAATTGCAGAATAAATCACACTCGGACCCCGGCCCAACAGCAAGGGCGCGAGAAAACGCTTGCGTCACTGTAGCGGTTGAAATAGATTGCCCGATAGTTGGCAAAACAACCTCGCAGACACTGGGACTTTCGGGGTGAATTCGTTAAGTGACAAACCTAAAGGAGAAAGCCATGATCGATGTGCATGCCCATTGGAGACCCGCCGAACTGATCGACGCCATGCGCGCCCGCACCAAGGAACCGCGCATCATGCGCAACCAGGACGGCGTAGAAGTAGTGAAAAGCCGGATCGGCGAGGAGCCGGTGTCCACGGCGTTTGACGACGTGGAATTCCATCTCGCCAGGATGGATCGCCAGGGCGTGAGCACCAGCGTGTTGTCGTTGCTCGGCGCGTACTGCTGGATCGAGTCGCAGCCGGTCGAGGTTTCGCTGCCGCTGTGCAGGACGGTCAACGACGCGCTGTCTGGGCTCTGCCAGAAAAATCAGGGCCGTTTCAATGCGTTTGCCGCGCTGCCGCTCGTGGATATGTCCGCCGCCGCCGCCGAGTTTGAGCGCGCGCTGGCGCTGCCGGGCGTGGTCGGCGCGCAAGTGCCGGGCAACGGATTTCTCACCAAGAAGGACGCCGAGAACATGCGCCCGCTATTGGAGGTGGCGAACCGGCACCGCGCCATCGTGTTCATTCACCACGGTCCGCTTCCTGGCGACACCTTTCCCAAGGTAGCCGGCGACACCGACAACGCGCGCCGCCGCAACGGCACGCTCGACATGCAGGCGAGCCTGTCCTCGGTGATGGTGACGCTGTGCCTGACCGACTACCTCGCGCCGTACGCCGATGCGACCGTCGTGGTGCACAATCTCGGCGGCAATATCCCGTACGAGATCGAGCGCATGGATCATCGCTCCCTGCTGGATTCAGTGAAAGAGGAACTGCCGTCGTCGCGCTTCCGCCGCGCCAAGGTGTTCGTGGATTGCAACTCGTTCGGCCCGGGCGCGATCGAGGCCGCAGTGCGGTTGTACGGCGCCGAGCGTATCGTGTGCGGCACCGACGGAACCGAATTCGGCTGCGAGTGGACCAGCAAGGCGCTTGCGGACGCGCAGATCGGCGAGGATGCGCGCGCCAAGATCTTGCACCAAAATGCCGCCGCTTTAATGTCGCGGGTCACTAAGGTCGCGCAGCGCGAAACAGTTGCCGCGTAATTCTCGCGCGGGCGCCGGCGCGATTAAGAGTAACTTAATAACTCGCGCCTCACCCGGCTGCTTGTATGACCGGGTAACTTTGTGGTCGGCGCCGTCACTCTGCGCAACGTTGCTAGAATATTTGTTGAGGGATCTTCAATAATGGTTGATTTGGCGCGATGATGAGCCATGACGCCGAAATTGCTCCTAGCCACTTTGGGGATTGCTCTCACCACCCTCGCTCTTAACAGTTGTTCGACCGCTACGCCCGCTGTCAGTCAGTGGCGTAATCCCGCGGTGCCTTCCGGCTCCTTCCGGCGAGTGATGGTCGGAGGCCCGAGCGGGACCGCCACCCTAC
>DASSGE010000836.1:0-2294 GCA_035693605.1 Binatia bacterium | reverse complement strand
GGCTTGAGAAACGGATATTTTTGCTGGAAACGCGCCATAAACACATTGCTCTGATCCGAGCTCATGGTCGTGTACCAAACAATCTCGCCTTCCTTGCGTGCTGCGTCTATAAGTTTCTGGTTGGAAGTCTCTTGCGCACCGCCCGGAACCGGCAGCCACATCGAGGGAGACGCGACAAGAAAAAAACTCCACAGAACAAATGTCACGGACAGTCTTGAGGATGACTTAAGAAAGATCGTCACTTTTTTACCCTTTTAAAAGCTTCCGCCGCTGCAAAACGGCAACCGCTTAATTCCCGCAGCTTCTACTTCGGCCAGCGCAGGTTGATCGCCATGTCGACCCAATTGCCGTCGGGATCTTGGATCCGATGGTCGGAGTCTTTATCTGCCTTCATGTCAATTTCTGCGGTAAGACCGGCATCCTTGAGCCGGCGTTTGATCTCGTCAAGATCGTCGACCTCAAAGCCAAAATGATTGAGGCCTTCCTTCTGATCCTCACGTTTGGCTTCTATGAGCGCGATATTGACACTGCCGTCGGACATGTAAATCGCGCCCCCGAAACCCCGCTTAGGTTCCAGGCCGAAGACTTTCTGATAAAACTCGACCATTTTTTCGCGATTTTTTGTCACCACGGCGACATGTCCTACTTTGGGTCGGTTCATTGCTGACTCCTTTGATTGACGTCAACTAGAGAGAATACAATTTCGCCGCGTTTTCCCACTGGATCTGCCGTTTCTCCACTTCCGGAAGGTCGCTCAAGCTAAGCGCGGCATGCTTTTGCGTATTGGGCCAAGTCGAGTTCGCCATGGGAAAATGGCTCGACCACATGATATTCGCCGTACCCAGGTAATGGCGCACGCGCAAACTCATCCGATCGTACCAGCAGGTGAAAAAGCATTGGCGTTGAAAAAGCTCAGAGGGTTTCAACGGATAGCCCTCCCCGGGCAAGCCATCGGCGTCCGACTGATAATCGGCGTATTCGAGTTCATAGGCGCCCCAACCGAGCGAGCTTTCGGCAAACACGACTTTGAGTTTGGGGAAACGGTCCAGCACCCGTGAAATTAGAAAGTTGGCGAGCACGGCAATAGTGCTGACGGATCGCACGACACTGCTGAATGCCGCCGCCACCGGTGGAGCAAAATCGTCGGCGGGGCGCATCTGAATCTTTGGCGACGCCCCTGCATGAAAACACAGCGGGACAGCGAGATCCTGGCAAACCGCCCAGAGCGGATCGTACGCCGACTCGTTGATATGCGGCACCTTGCGCAGCTCCATCGGCGATGCTGGATAAATCACGCCCTTGTGCCCTTTGGCAACGGCGCGGCGAATTTCCGCGACGGTTTGCTCCATCGGCCAGATCGGCACGATGCATTGGGGTACGAACCGTGAACTAACGCCGGCCCATTCGTCGATCAACCAATCGTTGTAAGCTTGCACACAGGCAAGCTCCAAACCAGCGTCAGCAAGCTTGCCGAAAACGTCGCCGGCCACTCCGCTGACATTCGGATAGAGAACCGAGTAGTCGATCCCATCCATGTCCAGCGCCCGCAATCGCTCCGGCGCGCTGTAGACCATGGGCGGCACATCCTCCCATCGCGTTGGCTCCTGCGCTCGATCGCTATTAGCAGCATTGGACCCTGCGACACCGGTGAGGGCGATGGGCCGGCCATCGACCACCCAGCAATCGCGGCCGTCGGCGGCGCGCTCGATGTGCGGCAACCGGTCGCCCCATTTAGACTTCGACATGCGGTCGGTCCACACTCGAGGATGCTCTTGAACGTGGTCGTCAGCGCTGATCAAACCGTGATTCAATTCCATGTTGTTTGGTTTTCTGCTCCGTGGCGAGTCGTGATTATCCGTTCCGAATCTTCTCACGCAAATGATTGAAACGGGCGTTCCATTTTCTGTCGCTTAGACCAATCGATATAGTCGAGCCGCATTGCGATAGAGAACCCTTTCGCGGTCAGCCGAGGAAACCCCCGCGAGGGAATGTTCGACCGCGTCCCAAGATTTTGGATATGTCGACGTGATATGCGGGAAATCCGATTCCCACAGAATGTTGTCGACGCCAATGTAATCGCGCATCTGAATGCCGACGGTTTCGAACCAGAAATCGACGTAGATCTGACGGCGAAACTGATCGCTGGGCGGAGTGCGAATCCCCTCCGTCCACAGATGGCGCTTGTCCCATTCGAAGTCACAAGCCTCTAGCACCGAGCTCACCCAGCCCAGACCGGTTTCGGCAAAGACCCAGTTAAGCCGAGGATAACGCTCAAGCAAGCCGGAAAAAATTAG
>DASSGE010000835.1:0-5827 GCA_035693605.1 Binatia bacterium | reverse complement strand
TTCTCCGTTGGCACCGGTTGCAGCGCTTCCTTGATCAGATTGTACGCGTCCACCGATACATCGCGCTCCATGCGCCAATGTTTCATCATGGTATGAATCGCGTCTTCCGGATAGTCGCGGGTATGAATCACGCCGCGAACGATGGCGCGCACCATGCGTTTGACGAACTGGGGATTTTCTTTGATCGTCTTGCCAGTGGCGGCAAGGCCGGTGAAGGAAGTGTCTTTGAAGAGATCGGCGAGATTGGCTAGCCGTTTGAAGCCCGCCTTCAAGGCTACGTAGTCGGACGGCGGCGCCAGCAGCGCGGCTTGAATAATCCCCTGCTGCATGGCGGCAATCTTTGGTTGACTGCCGGGAATGCTGACGTACTGAACATCTTTGTCGGGATTCATTTTGTAAAGCTCCAAAAGCGCTTTGGTGCCGGCGAAGGTCGAGCCGCCGAAGCTGACGCCGATTTTTTTCCCCTTCAAATCGGCGACGGATTTAATATCTTGGGTCGCGATCATGGAAAAGGTCGGGCGGCCGATTTGCTGGGCGAGTAGGACGATATCGCTGCCTTCCCAGATCGACGGCATCTGCGGGCCGACGGAAAAAATAAAGTGGATTTGATTGCCGAGCAGCGCCTGTACCGCGGTGACGGCATTGCGCACCGAGATCAGTTCGGCATCCAAACCCTCGCGCTTGTAGAAGCCTTTCTCAAGGGCGACGAAGGCCGGGAGAAATTGAACGTTGGCCGATGGATACGCGCCGCGGACGATTTCCGCATTAACATTTGCGCTGACGCATGCGAGCCAGGCCAGGATTAAGCCGATCAGCAATTGCATATACAGCTCCTTCATTTCTAGTGGGCTTCCGACTTGAGCTCTTGAATCAACCATAGGTCGAAAAATTTGTCTGCGCCGGTGAGCGCGCCCGGAGTAGCGCCGCGCAATAAAGTTTGCGCTGCGGCTGGTTCGGATAGTGAGATCAGGAGCAGCAGAGTGATCTGGGTGAGCCGGTGAAGATTGACCATTATTTTTAAAAAGTCGTCCTAAGCTAAACAATGCGATCTGAACCGTCAAGAACAGGGGCAACTTTGTTGATCGCGACAATGTCCCCTGCTGTCGTTTGCCGGTACTAGACTCACGCGCTTGATGGTTTATCAGAGTCGACTGGTGACAACCCACTTGGTTGACTATCGCGTTTTGACAATGAGATTCTCGGATGTTATAGGAGACTCTGCCCAAGCACGGGGAGAACCAAAAATGGCTTGGTTTGACAAAAACCCTGGCGGAAAAAAAACCGAAACCGAAACGCCCAGCATGGCGCAAGCACCGAAACCGGTGCCCGAGCCTGTTGCACCAGTAGTGGCTCCTCCGCCTCAGCCGGCGGCTAAGAGCGATGTTCCGCCAACCCCGCCGTCGACGGCGGGTCTGGTGGGGTATCTATACAAGGGGAGCCGTGTAACCGGTCAGTTGAGTTTTCAGGGGCCGGCGCGAATCGACGGTGTCGTCGAAGGCGAAGTGCAATGTCAGGGACTCCTGACCATCGGTGAGGGTGCGGAAGTGAAGGCAAAGGTCACTGGCCAAGTCGTGATCATTCGCGGCAGGGTTGAAGGCAATGTCACCGCTAAGGAACGGATCGAGCTTTTGGCGCCGGCTCGCTTGATCGGCAACATCGATGCTCCCCGATTGGTTATTGCCGAAGGCGTATTGTTTGACGGGGACTGCTCCATGGGAGTGGCAAAGCAAAAGGTCGGAGTCGCAGGTTCGCAAGGTCAAAGCGCCGATAAATCGGCGTCGGCGTCCGCGCCTAAGCTCTAGAGATCGATCGTAAGATAATCTTCGGCTCGCTGTCCGTCACTCCCCAATCCTAGATCCTACGTTCTTTTGAGAATGTGGGTTTTTTATTATTTGGGTGCTGCATTTCGCCATTGCGAGTTTGGCGAAACCGGGTGAAAGCATAACTGTTAACGGTCGTTGACCTATGATTCAGCTTGATTACAGCATCGTCTACCAAATTGTCCTGTTCATCGTCCTGTGGCTAATTTTAAATAAGCTGCTTTTTCAGCCGTATTTGCGCTTGTTGGAAGAGCGCGAGCACAAGACTACCGGGGCTCAACATGATTCGGTCGATCTCGAGTACGAGGGGGCAAAATTAAAGGCCCAATTCGACGCCAAGATGGCTCAAGGGCAAGCGACCGGTTACGCGGCAAAAGAGGCGATCAATCAGGATGCGCGCCAGCAGCGCGAAAAAATTCTCGGCCAAGCGCGCGATGAAGCCGCCCGCAGCCTCGATCAAGTTAGGCACGAGGTCGCTGCCGCCCTCGAACGGGAAAAGCAACTTGCGGCGGCCGAAGTCAGTGCGGTGGCTGCCGATATGGTGAATAAAGTTCTCGGGAGGAGAGTCGGGTGAGCGGCGACAATTTTCTCGATCTATTCACCACGGCACAGTTGTGGGCGTCGGAAGCGGCCAGCCATGGTGCCGAGCATCATGCGCCCTCGATCACCGAGGTGATTTTTCCGGCCCTAAATTTTCTCATCTATGCTTTTATCATAGTCAAATACGCGCTTCCGCCGGTGCGCAGTTATCTGAAAAGCCGACGTGAAGAAGTTATCGCGACGATGACCCAAGCCTCGGCAAAAAAAGCCGCGGCGCAGGCTTTGGTTGACGAATACAAGGCGAAACTCGCGGTGGTCGACCGGGAAGTGCAAAACTTGCAAGCGACTCTACGCGAAGAGGGCGAGCGCGATAAAGCCAAGCTCGTCGCTGACGCCAACGCCATGGCGGCAAAGATCAAAGACGACGCCAGGATTCTCGCCGAACAAGAAGTCAAAATGGCGCGGCAGAAAATTCGCGAAGAAATGGCGACCGAGGCGGAAGCCACGGCGCGGGCGTTGCTCCAACGCAACTTGTCGATGGACGATCAAAATCGCTTGGCCAATGAATTTATTCAAAGTATCGGGCAGAGCCGATGATCGAAGGCAGCTTAGCACGCAGATACAGCAAGGCGCTGTTTCAATTAGCGCGCGACGGCGGTCAAGAAGAGGCCGTCGGCGGCGAGGTCGAACAGTTTCACGCGGATTATAGCCGCTCCGAACTGCAACCGGTTCTCACCAATCCGGCATTCCCGGTCGAGACACGCAAACAGATTTTCGCTCAAGTCGCCCGCAGCCAGAAGTTGTCATCCTTGACGGTCCGATTTCTCTCGCTGCTTCTGGAGCGCAATCGCTTAGGCCATCTGCCCGGCATCGTTAGCTGTTATCGCCGATTGCTCAACCAGGCCAAGGGTCGAGTGGACGCGAAAGTGGTTAGCGCCACCGCGCTCGATGCGGCGATGGTCGAGCGGGTGCGTGGCCAGCTGCAGGCCATTTCCGGCAAACAAGTAATCCTCCAACAGGTGGTGGACTCAGACTTACTTGGCGGCTTGCAAGTGGAGCTTGAAGGAAAGATCTACGATGGCAGCCTGCGCACCCAACTGGAAAACATGAAACAGCGCATTACGCGCGGTTATTAAGGAGCACTAGATGGAGATCGGAACAGCGGAAATCAGCCGAATCATCAAAGAGCAGATTCGCGATTACGATAAGACGGTTGAGATCCAGGAAGTCGGCTCGGTGCTTTCCACCGGCGACGGTATCGCGCGCATTCACGGTTTGGACAAAGTTGCCGCCGGTGAGCTGTTGGAGTTTCCCCATGGGATCTTCGGTCTTGCACTGAACTTGGAAGAAGACAACGTCGGCGCTGCGCTGTTCGGTGAAACCCAAATGATCAAAGAGGGCGATACGGTCAAACGCACCGGCCGCATCGCTGAGGTTCCGGTCGGAAAGGCAATGATCGGCCGCGTGGTCGACGCACTGGGAGCGCCGATCGACGGACGCGGGCCGATCGAATCGACAGAGCGCCGCCGGATCGAATTAAAAGCTCCTGGAATCGTCTCCCGCCAGCCGGTGAAAGAGCCGTTGCAAACTGGTTTGAAAGCGATCGACGGCATGATTCCCATCGGGCGCGGCCAGCGCGAGCTGATCATCGGCGACCGCCAGACTGGTAAAACCGCCGTGGCGATCGACGCAATCATTAATCAGAAAGGCGGCAACGTTATCTGTATTTATGTCGCCATCGGTCAAAAACGCTCCACAGTTGCCCAGGTTGTCGATCGGCTTCGCGAAGCCGGCGCGATGGACTATTCCATAGTTGTCGCCGCGACAGCATCCGAATCGGCCCCGCTGCAGTTCATTGCACCGTACTCAGGCTGCACCATGGGCGAGTACTTCCGCGACAATGGCGGCCATGCTTTGGTTATTTACGACGATCTATCGAAACATGCGGTCGCATACCGCCAACTATCCTTGCTGCTGCGCCGCCCGCCCGGACGCGAAGCCTATCCAGGTGACGTTTTCTATCTGCATTCCCGTTTGCTCGAGCGCGCCGCCAAGATGAGTACCGACCGCGGCGGCGGGTCGTTAACCGCTTTACCGATCATCGAAACCCAAGCGGGCGACGTTTCGGCCTATATTCCGACCAATGTCATTTCGATCACCGATGGCCAGATCTTTTTGGAAAGTGATCTCTTTTATTCAGGGGTGCGCCCGGCGATCAACGTCGGTATTTCTGTTTCCCGGGTCGGCGGTAACGCGCAAATCAAGGCAATGAAACAAGTCGCCGGCACATTGCGCTTGGAACTCGCCCAGTATCGTGAAATGGCCGCCTTCGCCCAGTTCGGGTCTGATTTGGATGCGGCGACGCAGAAACAGTTAAATCGTGGCGCGCGCTTGGTCGAATTGCTTAAGCAGGGCCAATATCAGCCGCTCGCGGTCGAGCAGCAGGTGGTTATCATCTACGCTGGCACCAATGGGTATGTCGACGACTTGCCAGTGGCGGCACTCAAGCGCTACGAACAAGAGCTGTTTTCGTTTATCAGCTCGCGCCATCCCGATGTTTTCACCGACATTCTTCAGAAACGCGAGTTGGACGGGGACCTGCGTGGCAAGCTCAACAAAGTTCTCGGAGAATTCAAAGGGGTGTTCAAGGCTTAGTATCTAAGTCCGAGTAACTAAAAAACTCGAAACTTCTGCAGCGATGGCAACACTCAAAACCATACGTAAACGGATCAGCTCGGTTAAGAATACCCAGCAGATCACCAAAGCCATGAAGATGGTGTCGGCGGCCAAGCTGCGGCGCGCGCAGGAAGCGGCGGTACAAGCGCGACCTTATGCCGAGAAGATGACCGAGTTGTTAAAAAACGTCTCGGCGCGGGTTTCCAGTGAAGCCCATCCGTTATTGACGTCGCGCGAGGAGAAAAAAGTTCAGCTGGTGCTTTTTACCTCCGATCGCGGGCTTTGCGGCGGCTATAATACCAATATGATCCGCGCCGCCGAAGCATTCATCCGTCAACATGCAGAAGATCGGCAAATTCAATTGACGTTAGTCGGGCGTAAGGGTGCCGACCATTTTCGTCGTCGTGGCGCCGAGATCGCCGATCGCTACATTGACGTTCTCTACAAAGCGCCAGATGAATTCGCCAGCGAAATCGCCGAAAAACTCATCAGCCGATTTGTCAGCGGCGAAGTGGACGCAGTCTATATCGTCTACAGCCGTTTCCGTTCGGCACTGTCGCAAGTGCCGACGGTGGAGAAACTCCTGCCTGTGACGTTGGAGGAGACCGATCAGGCCCAGGCGCAGCAACAGACCGAGTATCTTTACGAGCCTGGTGTGGAGCAGCTGTTGGCGAGTCTTTTACCGCGGATCACCGCGGTAGCGGTACAGCGGGCGTTGTTGGAAGCGACCGCCAGCGAACATGGCGCGCGCATGACTGCGATGGAGTCGGCAAGCGGCAACGCTGCCAAAA
>DASSGE010000834.1:0-4222 GCA_035693605.1 Binatia bacterium | reverse complement strand
AAAGCCGGCCGGGATGGCGACGGCCAGAGCGGTCAGAATGCCGCGCATTTGGTGGCGAAGATGGACGAACTCGTTCATGATTTTGATGGGCGATGACGAATGATTCGGGCGCCGCGAGTGAATTAGAGATGGTTATAGCCGGTATGCGCTGAGATTACGACAGCTTGAATAAATTTTACTCGTGGCGCGTAGTGGACAGACCATTTCAGGTCGGGTAAATATTCTAAACACAGGAGTCGGGGAGAAGATGATGAACGAGAAGGCCGTCGTGATCGATGCCGATGCCCATGTGGTGGAGACAGAGCGGGTGTGGGACTATCTCGACGGCGCCGACAAGAAATTTCGTCCAACGTTGATGTCGTTACCGGAAAATCCCAAGCGGCAGATCTGGGTCCTCGACGGCGAGAATCTCGGCAGCAAGTTTCCGTCCCCTGATGAACAAGAATCTGCAGCGCATCGCCAACGCTTCGGCCGGGACGTGGGCACGCCGGTGGCGGCCCGTGAGCTGTCCGACGTAAAGCAGCGGCTTAAACATATGGACGAGCTTGGGATCGACGTTCAGGTGTTGTTCAACTCGCTATGGATCACTCCTCTCACCAGCCGACCCGACGCCGAAATCGCTCTCAGCTGGGCGTGGAACCGCTGGCTGGCCGATGTTTGGAAAATCGGCAACGACCGCTTGCGCTGGACCTGTGTGGTCCCAGCGTTGTCGCCCGAGGAAGCCGTGCCGCAAATTCGCTTCGCCAAGGAACATGGTGCAGTCGGCGTGTGCATGCGGCCCTTCGAGCGCGACCGGATGATGACCGATCCGTTTTACTATCCGATCTACGACGAGGCGCAGCGCCTTGATATTCCAGTCACGGTGCATTTGGGCAACGGTAGCCCGGAACTTTTTAAACTTATGACGAATGAAGCCGGCGGCGGCTTTTCGACCTTTCGGGTGCCGACGGTAACCTCGTGCTACGCATTGATCATGAGTGAGATCCCTAAAGTGTTTCCCACACTGCGTTGGGGTTTCATCGAGGTGTCGAGCCAATGGGTTCCCTGGGTGATTCACGAGGCGGTGCGCCGGTCGCTGGGCAGCGCGCGGCCGATCTCGCGCGATTGTCTGCGCGAGTATAAAATTTATGTCTCGACTCAGACCGATGATGATTTCCAATATATCCTCTCCTACGCCGGAGAGGGAAATCTGGTCATTGGCACCGACTATGGCCATGGCGACACGTCCAGCGAGCTCAACGCCATTGCGCGGTTTCAGGCGATGGCGGACCTGAGCCCGATGGTGAAACGAAAAATTCTCTACGATAATCCCAAAGCGCTTTACGGGCTATAGCTGGTTCAATTCGCTGCAGCCATGGCAACGATAGTATCTGCCGACAAAGAGAAGCAGCTTGCCGAACGCATGATCGCTCTCGGCGTGCGCGAAGCCGATATCGATGAGCAGTTCGTCCGCTCTTCCGGGGCAGGCGGCCAGAATGTCAACAAAGTTTCATCTTGTGTCGTGCTCCATCATCGGCCGACAGGTCTCCGGGTTAAGTGCCAACAGGAGCGTTCGCAGGCGCTCAATCGTTTTTTGGCGCGCCGGCTTTTGCTCGACAAGATCGATACCCAGCTGCGCGGCGCCGCGAGTGCTGAGACCCAGCGCATCGAAAAGATCCGCCGGCAGAAACGCAAGCGTTCGCGCCGCGCTAAAACGCGCATGCTCGAGGACAAGCGCCATCACTCGGAGAAAAAGGGCCGCAGATCCACGGTGCGGCCGGGACAGGATGAATAGTGTTTTTGTCTGCTTGGAGTTCCGTCCATCCTTTCACACTGAGCTTGAAAGCACGGCCGTGACCGGCGTCGCTTATGCTGAAAATATTAGTCGTCCACTGTCATTCTTGTCATTTTTGACCAGTTCTGACAGCGGCATGTCAAATTCTCTTCAGCTAAGTATCTGAAAATTCAAAGCTGCCGTTTGGCCTTAAGGTTGCTGGTTGAAGCATCCGTGAGGAGAAACCGCGACATGCTAAACGACTTGATTCCGTTAGCGTTGATAATGGTGCTGGTGCCATTTGCAGCAATCATAATTTTCCGCATGTTGGGCAGAACCAAGCGAACTAAACGCCCCGCCGATAGTTTTCCTGTCGGGACAGAGTAGCCCGCAGAATTTATCTCGTTTTCTTCTCTCTCAATAAGCGATTGCCAGGCTCTGGCTGGTTCGCTGGCAGTCGAACAGTGATCCGCTGCCTATTTGGTTTTTTTCAGCTGGTCGAGCAAGGCTTGGATCGGTTTAAAATCCATCCATTCGTGCCGGTTGATGAACAGATATTCTTTATCTTTCCTCCGGCGCGCCAGGGGCGGTATCATTTCTTGGGGAAGATCTTCGCGCATGGAGCCGACGCGTAGCTCCTCTTTATTGGCTTGGAGAAAGGCAATCTGGCCTTCCTGGGACAAAAACCAATTGATAAAAACTTTCGCCGCGTTCGGGTGTGGCTGGCGATTAATCAAAACGATAGCTCCCGATCCTGAGCCGATACCCGGTCGCTCAGTGATGGCGTAAGGATCGAGCTCGGTGACCGGCAGACCTTGCATCTGGGCGCGGTCGATACGCCGGCACAAAAAACAAACCGGAAACTTCCCTTGAGATAGCCAATCGGTACCCTGGCGCAAATCGCGGAAGAAGGTCGGCTCCATATCGCGATAAATGCGCTCGATGAACTTGGGCCCCAGCTGGGGATGGTGATAGACATACGACAGCGCGGTGGAGCCCTGGGTTGCGTTCAACTGCAACACCGCATATTTGCCCTTCCATTGCGGCTGGACCAGGTCCCAAGCCGACTTGATATCCTTTTCGTTGACAATGCTGGTATTGAATGAGAGCGGCGGACCGTAGAGGGCGCTTTCGTAAATAAAATTGTACTGGCCTTCGGGGTCGACGTAGTGGTATTTACCCTGCCACCATTTTGACAGATCGGTGACATTCGGATGGACCAACGCGGGCGGCATGGGGTCGAGCACCTTGGCAGGATAAAGGTTGAGATGCACCGCCGTCGGTCCGGCAAGGAAGACATCGGCAAGATATTTACCGGCGCGTCGTTCGGTGAAAAGTTTGGGAAACAGATCGCTGCCCCGTCCCACCGAAGTGCCGAGCAACTTGATTTTCGGATAACGTTTTTGAAATGCTGCCCAGATCGTCTGGGCATGACCGATGGAGTCTGTGGCATAAATAGAGACTTCACCTTCCTCTTCGGCTTTTTTGACCAAAGCGTCCCATTCTGCGCCGGTGGCCGGTTTAGGTTCGGCGGCTGAGCCGGTCGCGACCAGCGTCAGCTTTAGTAACAAAATGACGACAAATTTGCGCCACGTTCGAATCATGGTCAAAATCTCCCTCGTTGTAATTCGGTCGATGTTTCGCTGCTCGATCAGTCACTATTTGCCACCGTCTCGTCATTCCTGACGGTCTTGCCTTGTCACTCCCAACTAACTTGCACGCCGTACCGAACTAAGCTGCCGTTTTTTCTCGCCTCGATAAATGGCATCAGTGTTGCTGTGCATCGTCTCGGGAGTAAACGCAATGCTCTATAACATGTTTGAAAGGACGGTGCTTGCCGCGGTCATCTCGCTTGGAGCTTTTTTCGCTGCGGTAGCCTCGGGCAGGCAAAAAAAATCACTTGTGGCAGTTCGCAGGCACCGGCCGGAGCCGTGAGACGTGAGCTCCTGAGCGAATCTCGGCGGTGAATATTTCTCCCCCAGCTTCATCCGTCAATTCACTTCACGATCAATCCTGTTAAAAATTCCGATTCCTTGGTTCACTTCGAGTAGCTGTCGGTGGCAGTTTCGCTTACCTCGAGACTAGCCGGCGTCGGCTTTTTTCCAGACCGAAGATCTCGATAAACTCGCCAAACACTCGATCGCTCAGATCGTGGAGCCGGCCAATGTGCTGGCCGGTCTGAAAATGAATCTGGTCCGGGTCGATATCGCCATGCAAGCTGGCGATCTCACGGCGGTTCTCCGGTACCTTGAGCCAACGCAGGATCATCGCTTCGTCGACTTCGAGATGGAATTGAAAGGCGTAAACGTTGTCGCCGTAACGAAATGCTTGATTCATGCAGTGGCGCGACCAGGCCAAATGGATCGCTCCGTTGGGGATGTCGAAGGTGTCGCCATGCCATTGAAAGAGCGTTTCCGATTCGCCGAACTGGATGAACAGCGGGTCTTGTTCAGCATGATCCGATGGCGC
>DASSGE010000833.1:0-2332 GCA_035693605.1 Binatia bacterium | reverse complement strand
CTATTCCATCACGTCGGCCCGCGCCTTGACCGCCGAAGAAATCGCGCTCCTCAACAAGCCCGAGCGGCAAAAAATACTCGAAGAGGGCGCCAAGAAAGAAGGCAAAATCGTCTGGTACACACCGTTGATCGTCAACCAGGCGGTGCGCCCGCTCAAGGAAGCGTTTGAGAAAAAGTACCCGTTCATCAAGGTCGATTTCCACCGTGCCAATTCGCGCGGTTTGGTGCAAAAGTGGATCGCGGAAAATTCGGCGAAGCGCTACGAAGTCGACGTGGTCGGCGGCAGTGAAGTGACCATGCTCGGCAAAAGGGCCGGTCTGCTGCTGCGCTTTTCGTCGCCACCGTTGCGCGACTTTCCGGCGGAACTGAAAGATCCCCAGAGTCTATGGAGCACAACCAATCTTTACTTTATGACGCTCGCCTACAACACGCGCCGCGTCAAGCTCAATGAAGCGCCGAAGACTTACGAAGACTTATTGAATCCAAGATGGAAAGGGCGCATGGCCTGGCATATGGGCTCCAATACCGGTGCACCGCTATTTATCGGCAATATTCTTGCCATACTCGGAGAGAAAACCGGCACTGCCTACTTGCAGAATCTCGCCAAACAAAGTGTCATCTCGGCAACCGCAAGCGCCCGCGGTATCGTCGATCTGGTGGTCGCCGGCGAATACGATATCGCCATCAATATCTTCAACAACCATGCCGAGATCAGCAAAGATGCCGGCGCGCCAGTGGACTGGCAACCGTTAGAGCCAGTGCCCTCCCCCATGGGGACAACCGGCGTGGCGAGACATGCGCCGCGGCCGCATGCGGCAATGCTATTCACCGACTTTCTGCTGTCCGAAGAAGGCCAAAAGGTTTTTCAACGCGCGGACTATTTGCCGGCCCATCCGAAGGTTCCAGCAAAAACTCCGGAACTCAAACCGGGCGGCGGCAGATTTGCCAAGGCCAATTATTTCCATCCGGAAACGGTCATGGAACACAGCGACAAATGGCTCGCATTGCAGGACAAGATTTTTGCAAAATGACAATTCCTTTCAAACACCAACAGCCCACCGCGCTAAACTGAACTCGGAAACTGGAATTGCTCGCGCAAAGGCATCAACACGCCAAAGTGAAGCGTCGATGCCAAAAATCGCCGGCGCGGCTAAGACCGCTCGGTAACTTTCTCCCTGCTCATATCGATTCCGGACCTGATGGCCTTTGCGCCATTGCGGAATTAATTCGATTACGATCCTCGCCGGTTTCGACTTTGCCAACGATGACGGTTTTGTGGTTTATATCAAGGACACAGAACTCGCCAAGGAGAGATGTTATGCAGATCATCGACGCCGATACCCACATTGACGAAACCGAGGCGACTTGGGAATACCTGCGCGACTTCGAGCAGGAATACAAACCGATCACCCAGTACCCGAACCGCGTCGATCCCAAACGCACGCCGACGCGCTATTGGTTAGTCGACGGTCATCGCCAAATGCGCTTTACCCGCGACGACAACAACACGCGCACCACGGTCGAGACCCGGGAACTTCTCGACGTGCCCAAACGTTTGCGCGACATGGACGCCATGGGCACCGCCGTACAGGTGATCTATCCGACCTTGTTCTTGATGGAAGCCACCGAACGGCCGGAAGTTTCCACCGCGCTGCGGCGCAGCTACAACCGCTGGCTCGCCGACCGCTGCGCCGAATCGCACGGCAGGTTGCGGTGGGTCTGCCTGCCGCCGCTCATGAATATGGAAGAGACGATCAAAGAACTGCGATTCGCCAAAGATCATGGAGCATGCGGCATCTTGAAAAAGGGCGATTTGGAAGCGGGCAAGTGGCCCGCCGATCCGTATTATTTTCCGCTCTACGACGAAGCCAATCGTTTAGACTTGCCGATCTGCGTGCACATCGGCTCAGGGACGCCTGACTTCGTCCCGGCGCGGGAATTTTCTTTGGGCTCGTTCATGCGCTCGCAGTTGCCCACCGTGCACGCCTTTCACACGATCATCCGCCATCAGTTGCCGGTGAAATATCCCAAGCTGCGTTTCGGCATCATCGAAGCGGGCTGCTCGTGGATTCCTTTTATCGCCTGGGAACTCAAGCGGCGCATGGAAAAGGCCGCCGACGGCGCCGGCACTTTCAGCCAATTCGCCCGTTACACGTTGTCATCCGAGTTGCTTAAAGCCAACCGCATGTACGTTACCTGCCAAGTCGATGAAGATCTGCCGTATATTTTAAAAGTCGCCGGCGAAGATAGCCTGATGGTCGGCTCCGATTACACCCACCGCGACTCCTCGATGGAATACGAATTCCCGCGCCTGCTCAAGGAGCGCGCCGATG